>JAGHYT010000170.1:0-7321 GCA_017743535.1 Chloroflexus sp. | reverse complement strand
GCGTGTCAGCCAGCAGCGCGCCTGCGCCTCACGATCACGCTGCTGCTGTGCCAGCGCCAGCGCACGTTCGAGCATCTCGTCTGCTTCGTGCCATTGCTGGTTGTGTCCGAGGGCGCGCGCCAGCAGACACAACGTTGCCCAGTCGCTGTGAAGGGTGAACACTGCCGCTCGACGCAGCGCATCGATAGCGGCATTCCACTCGTTGCACGCAAGGGCAAGACGCCCGCGTTTGCGATAGACTTCGGCGCGCCAGTCAGGGTGATCGGGTGACTGTTCGACTAAACGATCCAGCGTCTCTAGCGCTGCCCGTTGTTCATCACGCAACCCGTGTTCGTGCAGAATTGATTCCTGTTCACTCAACAATTTGAACAGCACCTGTCGATCGCGAACCAGCCCCAACCCCTTCTGAAGTGCCATGAGTGCAGCATCGTGCGCATAGAGTGATCGGGCGCGCCGTGCCGCCTGAAGCCACATCTCTGCCGCCTCGTCTGGTTGATCGGCGGCGGTAAGGTAATGTGCAATGCGCACGGGGTCTGCGTTGTGCTGACGCATCACCAACGCAGCCTGACGGTGCAGCCGCTGGCGACGCGCCGGACTCAGGCTCTCCAGCACTGCTTCCTGCACCTCGGGATGCGCGACAATGTACCGCGTACCGTCAAACATGAGCCAGTCGCGTGCCTGAAGTTCTTCACATGCGTGTTCCACCTCATCGGCGGTGCGTCCGCTGACCTGCTGAATCTCAAGCGCATCACCGCTTTGCAGCACTGCTGCTGCTTCCATGACCTGGCGGGTGGTCGGGGCAAGCCATTTCAACTGTATCTGAATGGCTTCGTGCAGTGATGAAGGAAGTGCGGAAAGGTCTTTTCCGGCAGTGACCATCGCACGTACCATCTCGTGGGTTACCAGCGGCGCCCCGCCCGTCTGCTGCCAAATCTGTTCAGCCGTTGTCGGCGATAGACCGGCATTCAGGGCCAGACGAATAGCTGTTGGGTTATCAAGGGCAGGAAGGGTCAATGATTGCAGCATACCGCGTGCGCGCAGATCGGCGAGCATTGCGTTAAGGGTACCCTCTGCGGTGCGGCAGGTGATCACCAGCGCCAGATTCGTTCCGTGCAGCGAGCGCGACAGCCAGGCAACGGCTTCAATCGAGAGTGGATCGGCCTGATCCAGGTCTTCCAGTACGACGATAACCGGCTCTCCACCCGCCAGCGCATGGATAGCGCGTGGCAGCGCCTGTAACAACCGCCGCTGTAAGAGGTGGTGAGGCGATGAAACCTCTTCTTCGTGCTGACCAATCGGTTGCAACCGCAAAAAAACGGCGCGTAATTCCGGTAGTACGCGAATAGCCTCGGTCATCCGCATGTCGGTCGCCAACGCCCGCTCCGTATCAGGATGGTTCAGTCGGTCGCGGATCGCCGTATCGAGCAGGTCGATCATGACACCAAAGGGGCATTGCTGCCCTGATCGTCGTGCACTGCATTGCCAAACGAGAAGACGAGGCGTTGTTTGCCGAATCTGATCCAGGGCCTGGCGAACGATGCGTGTCTTCCCGCTACCGGCTGGACCCTGCACAACAATCGGTGCTGCTCCGATGAGTGCTGTACGTATGGCGGCAATCAAATCTGCTGTCAACGCTGGATTGAGTATCGATGGCAAGGTACGTTCCGTGCGACTGACGGAAATGCTGAGGGCAGATAGTAACGACCCATCTCGAAATACCAGCGCCCGCACAGGATCAAGGCGGTCATCGAGAATTGCCCGATAGAGTTCCACAGTATCTGTGTCCGGTTCAATCGCCAGTTCGCGATCCAGTAACGTCTTGCAAAGAGTGAACTGGCGAATGGCATCACTGCGACGACCGGTTTTTGCATAGAGCCACATCGCCTTACGGTGCAGCGTTTCAGAGAGCGGATCGAGAACGAGCGCATGTTCAACCGCAGCAATAGCGCGGTCAACATCGCCCGTGTTGGCGTACCCATCGACCAGCCGCTGCCAGACTTCGAGGATCATGCGCTCGAAGCGTGCACGCTGCTGGATAAGCCAGTGTTCAAACTCCGGCGACTCATCCAGCTCCAGACCACTCAGCAATGGTCCGGCATAGAGTCGGGCCGCCTGATCGGCAGCGCGTAAACCATCTGGATCGGGTAGCGTGCGCGCCTGGCCGGACAAGCGCATGAATTCATGCGCATCGACTCGGCACATACTGGCATTAAAGCGGATCACATCACTGCCAATGCCGGCCTGACCGGTCAACAATTGGTTAGCCAGTGAGCCGACCAACTGACGCAATTGCGAGAGTGAACGGCGTAACCGTTGGCGACCAACAACCTGTGGCGAGTCGGGCCATAACAGGTATGTCAACTCATCGCGGGTAACGGCACGTTCGCTGAGCGCCAGCACGGCCATAATTGCCAGCGGTTGTCGGCGGCGGAACGGTACATCGTGCTGATCGAGCAAGAGGCGTGGAGCGCCAAAAACTCGGAATTCAAGAGAATACGGCAACTGGTACGACATGCTGCCTCTGCGACGTGATCGATTGAGTTTCTCTGCCTGTAGCGATTATTATAATGCCAGTTCAGACGTAGGGGAATGTGATAATCGTTCTGATAGGGCTTTTCGACGTTCTCACCTAACCAACCTGCCGCTCTCATTATGATCAGCATGAATGTCACCATTCGCGGCGGCAACAACAGGAAGCGCCGCCCACCCGGCGAGGCGAGGTCGGGAAGGGGCACCTCCTAGCACAGTGTCGTTTATAGCCACTCAATCAGTTCACGTTCGATTAACCCCACTGTATCGGTCGGTGCATAACGACGCACAGCCCTGCCGTTGCGATCAACCAGAAATTTAGTAAAGTTCCACTTGATCTCACCATCGGGGCTGAGGCCTGGTTGCTGTTCCTTCAAGTAGGCGAAGATGGGGTGTGTATCAGGACCGTTCACCGCAACTTTAGCGAATAGCGGGAAGGTAACGGCATAATTACGAATACAAAAGTCCTTGATCGTAGCCTCATCATCGGGTTCCTGATTAAACTGATTACTGGGAAAACCAAGCACGACAAAACCACGGTCACGGTAGCGGCGGTAAAGTGATTCAAGATCGCCGTATTGCGGGGTTAGCCCACAATGACTGGCGACGTTAACAATCAACAGCACATTGCCCCGATAGGCCGACAATGATTGAATCTTGCCATCAATGGTACGGGCTGTCAATTCGTAGATACTCATAGACGCTCACTTGAATGAAGTTTCAACTTTTCACTATTAGCAGTATGACCTGACTTCCTGCTAACGTCAACCCTGAAGATTTGGTCAGCACATTGCGCGGCCAACATGGTATGCTGAGAAAAGAATATATTCATTTTTCAAATCGGCCAGGTATGCTATGAACTCAATGACCGACAGTGATACAGCGAAAGAAAAGACTAGAGAGGATATTGCTCAGGTGCAGGCAGGCGAAGTACCATCACTATCACGGCTGAGACTATTTCGCTGGACACCCAGCATATTTCGCGCCATACCCTTCCGACTGCGATTGACATTGCTGTACACGAGTTTGTTTGCCCTTGCCCTGCTTGCAATTGGGGTTGGTGTTCATTTTGCGGTTGCTCAGGCCTTGTATGCAGGGGTGCAGCGTGATTTGACGGCGGCTACGCAGCAGGTCCGGGCCATCCTTTCAGCAGTGGGATTTCAGAGCATTCGCACCGCAAGCGGTGAATTACAGGTGTATCTCAATCGCGACTTTATTCAACTCTTTACCAACCGCAACATCGGCGCTCAATTCTTTGACGGCAGTGGTTCGCTCCTTACAAGTACCCCCAATCTCGAGCCGTATATGTTGCCTCTGCCACCAGAAGCATTCCGGTTAACGGCAGATAATATCGAGGGTATCATTGTTGATCGCGAAATTAACGGTGTGATGGTAAAATCCCTCATCACGCCGGTAGTCTTTCGTGATCAGCGTCTAATTGGATTCTTACAGGTATCACGTCCGTTGAACGATGTTATTAATACATTGACTCTGCTTCAACAAATTTTGATCGGTGGTGGATTACTGGCCCTCCTCATCTGCGGTCTTGGGGCAATGTACCTCTCGAAACAGGCACTCCGGCCAATCGAGCAGATCACCTTAACCGCGCAAAGTATTGTACGTGCCGAAGACCTGGATCGACGCATTCCAGAACCGGTAGAACGTGATGAACTGTGGCTGCTGACAGTCACGATTAATGAACTGTTGTCACGCCTAGAAAAACTCTTCCTTACCCAGCAGCGTTTCGTCGCCGATGTCAGTCACGAGTTGCGAACACCGCTGACGGCAATGCAGGGTAATCTTGAATTATTGGATCGCGATCCCCTACCCGATCCAGGCCTGCTCAGGGAAGTGATCGGTGATATGCGACGCGAAACCGCCCGCTTGATCCGTATGGTTAACGATCTCTTACTGCTAGCCCAGAGTGAGACGCACGTCGTGCTGCGTCACGAACCGGTTGAACTCGACACGCTGTTATTAGAGGTCTTCCGCGAATTACGACCATTAGCTGGGCAGGTGCGTTTACGGATTGGGGCTGAAGACCAGATATTGGTGTATGGTGATCGGGATCGGATCAAACAAGCACTGTTGAATCTGGGAGTGAATGCGCTGCAATATACGCCACCGGGTGGTCTGGTTGTCTTGGGGTTAGAACGCTATCAACAGTTTGCCTGTCTGAGTGTGGCCGATACCGGTGTAGGAATTAGTCAAGAAGCGTTGCCCCACATTTTTGAACGTTTCTATCGTGTTGATCGCTCGCGGTCGCGCCACAGTGGCGGCGCCGGTCTGGGGTTGTCAATTGTGAAGTGGGTTGCCGAGGCGCATGGTGGTTATGTGACGGTAGCCAGTGAGGTTGGTCGCGGCAGTACCTTTGCTATCTATTTACCGTTGCCCGAAGTAAGCGGTGTTGGAGCTGGTGAGGCAGTGAGCGCGGTGAGTGTTGAGTGAGTGGAAGGGTCTACCAAGAATCTATCCGAAAAATCCCGTTACGGAAGATGAAGGTCATCACTTTACCTGCCTGTCAGATCATTGCATTGCATTTCCGAATGAGACCCGTCATGCCATCCGCAACCAAGTGCGGGAAACGACTGGCATTACCCAGGCCATTGTCGGGGCACAACGGTGCCGTGGTCGGGAAACGGAGACTCGGCAGGTAGGAGCGAAACTCTTTTTCGTCCCTACCGTTAATACTGTCATACAATCAACGCGGACGATGCGGAGGAACGATTGCTTCCGACGTGGCGATTCGAAATCAACATTGGTGACGCTGTGCCACATTCACACGAGAGTATCGCCACCATTAGGCATGAGCATGATCGCACGGTCATTCCGTCAGGTCGTATCCGGGAATGTTCGAGAATTGTGCCTCACGCTAGGTTGGAGTAACAATAGATTTTTCAGATAAGCTCCAGCCGGTATTGTTTTCGCTTGTTACACAAAAATAGAGTACAATAGGCTGTATGCGTACCCTAACGATCAGCGATGAAATCGTACCGGCCGTTTATAGCTTAAATATCAGGCAACGCTTTGCAGATGTACAATTAGTACTGGCCTGCGGCGATCTTCCAATCTACTACCTTGAGTTCGTAGTAACGATGCTTGGTCAGCCCTGTTTTTACGTCTGGGGAAATCATGATTCGCCTGAAGTACAGGCTGATGGTCAGATTGTAAGCTATGCCCGCGGGGCTACCTGTGTTGAGGATCGCGTCGTTTGCCATCAGGGACTGCTTATCGGCGGTTTGGGAGGTTCCATTCGGTACAAACTCGAAGGGCATCATCAGTATACTGAAACGCAGATGATGCTCCGTGTGCTGCGTATGGCGCCTCGCCTCCTGCTCAACCGGTTACGCTACGGACGTTATCTTGATGTTTTACTCACCCATGCACCACCACTCGGTATTCACAACGGCCCCGATTACCCACACCGCGGCTTTCTCGCACTGCTACGTTTTATGCAATGGTTCCACCCTCGTTACCTCATTCACGGTCATATTCATCTTTCCTACGGGTTTGGGCATCAGACCGAGACCCAATGTGGTTATACGCTGGTAATTAACACTGCCGGCTACCGTGTCCTTGATCTGGTGGTGTAGCGTATCACGTCGGCTGACAGTTGCAATCATGCACTAGCCATGGTACGCTACCCCCGTTACGGCCGTCGGCGTTGCCGGTCGATTGTGAAGCGCATTGTGTGCTGCGCTGACTATCAACTCTGGTAAGGCCGAAAGGAGAGGCCGATGTCAGCCATTCAAGCAATCGTACACGATGAATTTGCTCGCATTCGCCGCGACCAGATGCTACGCGAGCTGCTGTCGTTGATAACCCGTCAGTCGAACGAATTGCTTTCGTTTGACGAGGTGCGCGCCCGCCTCAATGTGCGCGGTCATCATTACCTCGGTCATCAGACGGTTCCGCTTGATAAAATTGTTGGGAGCGAAGGTCGTTACGGCGATTTTGACCGCCAATTTGCTCCGCGTCATAATGCGAATCGCTACCGCTGGATGAGTATTGATCGGGCACATCACGAAGGAGTGCCGTTACCTTCTGTAGAATTGTATAAACTGGGTGACATCTACTTTGTGAAGGATGGGCATCATCGTATCTCGGTTGCCCGTTTTCAAGGTCAACGCGAGATCGATGCCATTGTCACCGAACTGGTTGTCGATGTTCCTCTCGATGCCAGTCTGAGTGTTCGCGATCTCCTTTTGAAAGAGGAGTACAGCGATTTTCTCGAATGGACTGGTTTAGCCGAGTTGCGGCCTGAGCAGCGGATTGAGTTTAGCGAACCGGGTGGGTATCTCGATCTGATACGGCATATTAATGCGCATCGCTACTACATGGGGCTTGAGCTGGGACGACCGGTCACTCGCGAGGAAGCGGTGGCAAGCTGGTACGATACAGTCTATATGCCGGTGATCGAGGTCATCCGCAATCAGCAGGCACTTCGCTATTTTCCAGGGCGAACTGAAGCTGATCTGTACCGCTGGATTATGGATCACCGCTGGTATCTCCGCGAACGGAATGGTGGAGCCGATCCAGGGCCGCTCATGGCCGCTGCTGATTATGTCCGACTGTTTGGCAAGCGTAGCCTAACCGCGCTTACCGAGTGGTTGCTCGGTGCGTTACGCGGAAAAGCCGCTGCTGGCGTGTAGTTGTATTCTCGGAAATATCGTTGGTACGGAAAGGATCATCGTCGTGCAGACGTTGCCAAGGGTGTCTGAGTATGCTCCGACAACCTGGGTGCGCGGGCCGCTGGCCCGCATTGCACGGCGAGCAGGTGAAACCTGGCAAC
>JAGHYT010000169.1:0-7351 GCA_017743535.1 Chloroflexus sp. | reverse complement strand
GGCGGGGGCGGGGTGATGGCGGGATGGACCGGCGTCGGTCCATCCCATCGATCCCGTTCAATTCCATTCGTCTACCCGGTTCCTATCACAGTTTGATATAACCTCTTCACCGTTTATGCGCAAAATCGTGATGAATATCTTGCTATTCTTCCCAAATTATGCGAGGTTTCAAGTATAATGAAGCAAATGACTTGTGAACAGTAATAACTCGACGTGGAGTTATGCCGCATCGCGGTGCAGCAATCATTCTGCTGTTCCTCGGCTAGAGAAGGAAGGTTCAATGGTGCGTGAGCGTTATATTCGCCAGATCGGCGCCCTTCGTGAAGACTTGCTGCGCATGTTCAGTATGGTTGAGCAGCAGCTTCTGCGCGCAATTCGTTGTCTGGAAACGTGGGATACCATCGCTGCTGCTCAGATTATGAACGATGACCGACAGATCGATGATGCATGGCGCGCACTTGAAGAAAGTGTGATTCATGTGCTGGCAACCCAGCAGCCAGTTGTGGCTTCCGACTTGCGTCTGACCAGTGTGGTGTCGGCGATTGCCAGCGAGTTAGAGCGGATTGGCGATTATGCGAACAGCATTGCCAAACGAGTACGGCGCGCTGCTCGTCGGACAGCGTTTGTCGCCCCACCACCGCAAATGCAAGAGATGGCACAACTGGCGTTGCAGATGCTGAACACCAGTCTTGAAGCCTTTTTACGTCAGGATGTTGATCTAGCCCGTTCACTTACCGCGTATGATGAACGGGTTGACGAACTCGAAGATACGTTGCGTGCGTTGATTATTGCCGATGCGCGCCAGGACCCTGAACGCTTTGAAGCGGCAATCGATCTGCTTGATATGGTGCATGCGCTTGAACGGACCGCAGATCGGGCAACAAACATTGGCGAACGGGTGATTTATCTGGCGACGAGTAGTCAGACCACGCTTAATTAATGGTAAACTGGCTTCCTGGCGGAGTTGGGTGATCGCGCTTGATCATCAGCACGTTGATCAGCAGAGCTGCTGGAATCATCTTCCCCTGGCCTGCCTGCACATCCTCGTTCTTGCCGGTAAGCGCAATAGACCCTTTGAAATCCTGCCCCATATCGAGTATCATTGCTGATAGAATGAGATGCGCCGGTGCTGTGTGGGATTACCGGCGCTTCTTTGTGGCGGAAGTCATCTCAACCTTCTGCGCTATGGTTTTTAATGATCCCTTCCTCTGATTAGCCGGGGGAAGTTCCGTCACACGGCCGCGCTTGATGGAGACCCGTGCCGGGTGTGGCTAAACGATCTGATATGAAAATGATCTCGCGTTATTATTGGCACCTAATACTGATAGGCTAGACGAGGGAACTGTGAGTCGACCAACTTATCTACAGGCGCTTGCCGAACGGGTATTGATTTTTGATGGTGCCATGGGCACCTCTATTGATACGTTTGATCTGACGGCTGCCGACTACGGTGGCGAAGCCACCTTTGGGTGCCGTGATTATCTGGTCATTACCCGTCCTGATGTGATCGAAGCGATCCATACCTCGTTTCTCGAAGCTGGCTGTGATGTACTCGAGACGTGTACGTTTCAGAGTACGCGGCTGCGTCTGGCTGAATGGGGATTGGGCGATCGCACCATCGAGATTAACCGGGCTGCCGCTGCGCTGGCTCGTCGGGTCGCTGATCGGTTTGCGGCTCGTGATGGCCGACCACGCTATGTCGCCGGTTCGATGGGGCCAACCGGGAAGTTGCCTTCTTCCGATGACCCGGTATTGAGTGATATTACGTTTGCCGAACTTTCGGACATTTACTACGAGCAGGCGGTCGGCTTGATCGAGGGTGGTGTTGATCTGCTCCTAGTTGAGACGAGTGTTGATATTCTTGAAGTTAAGGCTGCCCTTGACGGTATCCGTCGGGCAAAGATTGATCTCAATCGTCCTGATATTGCGGTGCAGGCGCAGGTGTTTCTCGATCTTTCCGGGCGGATGTTGCTCGGTACCGATGTGCCAGCTCTGATTGCGACCCTCGAAGCAATGCCGGTCGATGTCATTGGGCTGAATTGTAGCACTGGCCCCGAGCATATGCGGGCTGCAATTCAGTACCTGACTGCACATTCCCGCAAACCGATTTCATGCATTCCCAACGCCGGTCTGCCTCTCGAAGTTGATGGCCGTACTGTTTACCCCATGGAACCAGAGCCGTTTGCAATCATCTTAGGGGAATTTGTGCATGATTACGGTGTCGCAGTGGTCGGTGGCTGCTGTGGTACCCGTCCGGCCCATATCGCACGGTTGCGCCAGATATTAGGTGACTCACCCAAGCCCAAAGAGCGACAGATCGAGTACATTCCCAGTGTTAGCTCTGGGATCCGTGCCGCTGCACTACGACAGGATGCGACCCTAACCATGATTGGTGAGCGACTGAATACCCTTGGTTCGCGTAAGGTGAAGCGGTTACTCCTGCGTGATGATTATGACGGTGCATTGGAAGTGGCCCGCGAACAGGTTGAGAGTGGCGCGCACATGCTCGATGTCTGTGTAGCAATGACCGAGCGTAATGATGAAAAAGAGCAGATGGTGCGCCTGATCAAGAAGCTGACCTTGAATATTGAGTTGCCGCTCGTGATTGATACGACAGAAGCTGACGTTCTTGAGGCGGCTTTATCGATCTATCCGGGTCGTGCGCTGATTAACTCTGTGTCGCTCGAAGGTGGCCGTGGCGCCAAGATCGACAAGGTCTTGCCACTTGCCGCACGGTATGGCGCGGCAGTGATCGCAATGACGATTGATGAAGAGGGCATGGCGCACACCGCCGAGCGAAAAGTGGCGATTGCCGAACGGATTGCCCAGATCGCTCGTGACGAGTACGGCATTCCGGCTGAAGCACTGGTATTCGATGTGTTGACTTTCCCGATTACCACCGGTCAGGAAGAGTTGCGTTACTCGGCTGTGGAGACGCTCAAGGCGATACGTCTGGTCAAAGAACGAATTCCCGGTTGTTTCACCACACTCGGAGTCAGCAATTTGAGCTTTGGCGTGGCTCCGCATGCCCGTGCTGCGCTCAACTCGGTGTTTCTCTACCATGCCGTCGCCGCCGGTCTCGATACGGCTATCATTAATCCGGCCCATGTGACGCCATACGCCGAAATCGATCCCGCACAACGCGAGGTCTGCGAAGACCTAATCTTTGCTCGCCGTGAGGATGCACTGGCTCGCTTCATTGCCTATTTTGAACAGCACGCTGCCACGCAGGATAGCGAACGCGAAGACCCTACTGCGACGATGACGGTTGATCAGCGTCTGCACTGGAAGATACTGCATCGTAAAAAGGAAGGCATTGAAGACGATATTGACCAGGCGGTTGATCAGCGTCTTCAGGCCAGAGGGTTACGCCTGAGCGATCCGGCTGCTGCGCTACGCAATGAGCACGGTGCTTCCCCACAAGGGCAGGCAGCAGTTGATGTGCTAAACAACGTATTACTCCCGGCCATGAAGGAAGTCGGTGATCTCTTCGGGGCCGGTCAGCTCATTCTGCCTTTTGTCTTGCAAAGCGCCGAGGCAATGAAGAAAGCGGTTGCGCGGCTCGAACGCTACCTCGACCGTCTTGAAGGGGCGAGCAAGGGCAAAGTTGTACTTGCTACGGTCTATGGTGATGTCCACGATATCGGGAAGAATCTGGTAAATACCATTCTCTCGAACAACGGCTACACCGTATACGATCTTGGCAAACAGGTGCCGATCAATACCATTATCGAGAAGGCGCTCGAAGTTAACGCTGACGCAATCGGTCTCTCGGCACTTCTGGTCAGTACCAGTAAACAGATGCCGCTATGTGTACAAGAATTGTACCGGCGTGGAATTCACATTCCGGTGCTGGTAGGTGGAGCGGCAATCAATCGTCAGTATGGTCAACGTATCACGTTCGTCGATGACGAAGAGCCGTACCCTGCCGGTGTCTTCTACTGCAAGGACGCTTTTGAAGGTCTTGAGACAATGGATCGCTTGAGTAATCCGGCCACGCGGGATCAGTTTATCGAGCAGACTATTCGTGAAGCAGCCAACGTACTGCACCGACGCCTGACCGGGCGGGTTGCGTTGACCGAATTGGGCGAAGCGTCACGAAGCACGGCCGAAAGGGTGCGGTCAGCAGTGCGTACCGACGTACCGGTGCCGGTACCGCCTTTTTGGGGCTGGCGAGCGACCAGCCGTATTCGCCTGAGCGACGTAGTAGCGTGTCTCGATCGTAACAGTCTCTACCGCTTACAATGGGGAGCAAAGAATGCGAAAGGCGCCGAATGGGAACGACTGCGGGCAGAGTTTGATCAGAAGGTGCGCGAACTGATTGCCGAAGCCGAGCGCGATGGCTGGCTCCAACCACGGGTGATTTACGGTTATTTCCCGGTGCAGAGCGATGGTCTCGAACTGATCGTATACGATCCGGCTGACCGCCGTCGTGAGCTGACTCGTTTCGTTTTCCCACGCCAGCCAGCACGTGAACGTCTCTGCATTAGCGACTACTTCCGAAGTGTTGACAGCGGAGAGTATGACCTTGCCGCCTTTCAGATTGTCACAATGGGGAGTGCTGTTGATGAGCTGGTTGATACGCTACAACAGCGAGGTGATTATAGCCGTAGCTACTATATTCATGGTCTCGGTGTGAGCCTGGCCGAGGCGTTAGCCGAGTACACAAACCGTATTATTCGGCAAGGGCTGGGGCTAGATGAGCACCGCGGGAAGCGGTATTCGTGGGGTTACCCAGCGTGTCCTGATCTCTCAGAGCATGCTAAACTCTGGCGCATTTTACCTGGTGAGGAGATTGGGGTAACGCTTACCGAAGCATTTCAACTAGTGCCTGAGCAGAGTACAGCAGCAATCGTGGTGCATCATCCAGAGGCAAAATATTTCAGCATTGGCAGTGCTCTTGAACGTGCCGAACTGGATCGGCAGGCTGAAGACTTCAATGTGGAAGAGTAGCATCATTCTTGAATGCCGAATCGGACGGGCATTGCTGAGGAAGACGGGTATTCTTAGACCATAAGGCTTGTTACCGTACCAGTTTCGTGATGGCGGGCTGAGGCATCTGCCACGCCGATGGAGGGACGCGGCACTACCGCGTCCCTCCGTGCATTTGTGCGAACAGAGAGGAGGGAGCGGAAGGAGCTGGAACGATTTCACCTACTGCAACCATCTCTTCCGCTCACCTGGTGTGAGTTGAAAGGGGACCGGCGGTAAGGTGGGGGGGAGCTGTACTGCGACGGTGCGAAAATAAATGAATATTTTGTCATCTGTCTGTACAGGTACTATCTACATATATAGCCAAAAAGTCATGTAGACCGCTAAAGAGAGGATCGGCTATCTTCGAGATGAACGAAATTTCATCTCAACCCGATCAAGGAGTGGTCAAAATGACGAAAATGTTATATTTGGTACGCTGGCTGATCGTGATCGGTATCGTTCTCCTCTGGACAGCAACACCCGTTCAAGCCGCTGGCGTGGTCGGCAATGGCACTCCGTCGAGTTGTACCGAAGCTGCTCTACGCGCTGCCATCGCTGGTGGTGGTCGTGTCACCTTTAACTGTGGTCCTCAACCGGTAACCATCACACTCTCCGATCAACTGGAAGTGCGTCAGGATACTGAAATTGACGGCGGTGGTCCCCAGCAGGGGGGGCGAGTGACGCTGAGCGGTGGTGGGCGAACCCGAATTATCTGGCTCTACGATGCGAAGCTTACCGTCCGCAATCTCACATTCGTTGATGGGCGGAGTGTCGAAGGGGGAGCAATCCGTTCCGCCGGTCTCAATGCCCAAGTCTTTGTATACAACAGCATCTTTCGCAACAACGATAGCACTGCCGGTACCGATGAGGAGGGTGGTGGGGCAATCTCGATGCACTTCGGTCGGTTGCATATTGAAGATAGCTTGTTTGAGAATAATCGAGGGATTAACGGTGGCGCCATTTACAATCTCCGCTGCCCGATCACCGTTTTGCGTTCTACCTTTCGCAATAATGATAGTTCGCACGGTGGTGTTGTTGCGAACTTTGGGTTCGGTGGCGCTATTTACAACGATGGCGCTGGTCCTCAAGGTGTTGGCGGTCAAATTATTATCCGCGATACTATTTTCATAGGTAATAAAGCACGCAATTTCGGGGGTGCAGTTTATTCGTATCTCTATTATCCTGATAGCTCCGAAATTGAGCGTAGCTTTTTCGCCGATAACATGGTCTATCTTAACAGCAACAACCGGGCTAGTGGTGGCGCCTTAATGCATCATAACGGGCCACTGACTCTGCGCGACTCGACCTTCGTAAACAATCGTTCCGAAGATGCCGGTGGCGCTATCCTAATTGCACAGACGACGTTGCAACCTGGCTGGAATCGCGCCACGTTGAGCAATCTGACCGTTGTTGGGAATCGAGCGGACGCTCTAAATACTGACAAGGGTAACGGTGGTGGCCTTTATTTCAATGGAGGACAAGTTACGGTCGTCAATGTGACCGTTGCATACAACTACGCCGACCGTTTAGGGGGTGGTGTATACAACACCTCGAGCAACAGCGCCGATGTCGAGTTGCGTAATGTCATTATTGCTGGCAACCAGCTTGGCAGTTCACACGACTCGGTACAATGTTTCGGAACATTGCGCGGCAGTCGAAATTTGCAAACCCCTGTCGGACGGGCATGTGTCAATGGTATTCAGCAGGCTGATCCGCGGCTCGATGCAACCGTTGCGATGCATGGCGGGCCGTTGCCGACCCTGGCATTGCTGGCCGATAGTCCGGCGATCAACGTCGGGGCCGATTGTCCGCCGACCGACCAGCGTGGGGCAGCACGAGTTGGTGCGTGTGATCTTGGCGCGTTTGAGTTTGGTTCTGCTGCGCCATCGACCAGTCTCGAAACTCCAACACTGCTTGGTCTAAACAGCACCGGTGGGCCACTTGTTCAGCTTTCGTTTACAGCGGTGAGTGGTGCTGTGCGTTATGAGGTTGAAGCGCGGCGCGCTGATGGGTTGACGTGGCTGTTTCTGTTAGCCAACAACAGCGTGCTGCTCGACCAGGGCCGTTACGTATTGCGTCTACGGGCCTGTAACGAGGTCGTGTGTAGCAGTTTTAGCAATTCGTTGGCAGTGGAGGTAACACAGCCCCCGATCAAGTCATTTGTGCCTCTGGTTGGACGGTGAGTTGAGGAAAGAAGGATGTGGGCATCGTTGCATCTCGGCCTCTCCCCTCGCCAGGATGGGCGCAGCACCGCTGCGCCCCTACGTTTTCCTTCATATCGGATAGGCTTTTACTACTACCTCAGACATACAACCAAACCAATACTGAGTGCACTGCAAAAACTCACCACGGAGCACACAGAGTACACAGAGCGTGT
>JAGHYT010000168.1:0-7519 GCA_017743535.1 Chloroflexus sp. | reverse complement strand
ATACCCATTCAGACGTAGAAGTGATAGGGAATTTTTCCCTATCGATTATAAGGAAAATACGGTATATTGCAAAGCGTTGGGGAGTAGCCGCCCGCTCGTAGCGGGTCGATGTTGCCGTCAAGACGGAAGATTATCTTCCCGGTAGCATCGTGTATTGGTTTACCATACTGGCGAGACCGACACAGCGGTGCGCTGTGATCGGCTCGCCTTTTTATTGCTGGACAAGTCGTTGCAAAGCAGGGAGAAAAGATTGTATGGTAGATACGATATGGGTCTGGGTTGGGTTTAATCTACTGGTATTGACACTTCTCGCGCTTGACCTAGGGGTATTTCACCGCGAAGCCCATGAAGTATCGTTACGTGAAGCCGCCATCTGGAGCGTGGTCTGGATTGCACTGGCAATGACCTTCAATGTGGGTTTATATCTGTTTTGGGATCAGATCATGCCCGATAGCGATCTCAGTGCGAGTGACGCTGGTCTGGCGTTCCTGACCGGTTACTTGATAGAGAAGGCCTTAAGTGTTGATAATATCTTCGTCTTTGTATTGATCTTCTCATATTTTGCAGTTCCGGCGAAATACCAGCATCGGGTACTCTTTTGGGGGATTCTCGGCGCCCTTATCATGCGCGGTACAATGATTGCCGCTGGAGCAGCGCTGATCAAGCAGTTTCACTGGATCATCTGGGTGTTCGGTGCATTCCTGATCTTTACCGGAATTCGGATGGCAATGTCACAAGACGAGCAAGTCGAGCCTGATAAGAATCCAGTGGTACGCATGTTCCGCCGTTTCATGCCAATTAGTGATCGCTACGACGGGCAGAAATTTCTCACCCGCCAAAACGGTATCTTAATGGCAACTCCCCTCTTGCTGGTGCTAGTGATGGTGGAGACGACCGATCTGATCTTTGCTATCGACTCAATTCCGGCTATCTTTGCCGTGACACAAGAGCCGTTTATCGTCTACACATCAAATGTCTTCGCCATTCTGGGTCTACGAGCACTCTACTTCGTACTGGCTGGCGTGGTTCATCTCTTCCACTATCTCAAGCTCGGCTTGTCAGTGGTGCTGAGTTTTGTTGGTATCAAGATGCTCTTACCCGATCTCAGTGCCGCACTGATTGGCGTAAGCTGGAAGATACCGACGGCAGCTTCGCTGGGTGTGGTAGCAACCATCATTAGCGTGTCAATTATCGCCTCTCTGATACGGGCCCGAATCCTCGAAAGTAGCGAACATGCCGCCTCATCATAATTGGCTGGAATGTTCGCCCTGACGGTCTTGATCAGCAGTTTGTGCAGCAGGATGTAGCCCGCTCAGTAGCTCACAAATCATATCGGGCCGTTCCTGCTGCGGCATATGACCACACCGTTCCAGGTAAATACACTGAGCTTGTTCGTTGAGCAAGACGTGCATGGCTTCTATAAGTTCACCATCAACAATGACATCGTGATCGCCAATGATCAGTACCGTCGGTATTCGACATTTACTGACCAGATCAAGATATTGATTGGCACGGAAGAAGGTGTCAATCGCCAACCAACGGAGCGCTGAAAGCGTTGCCCGCCGTTGCTGTGGATGGTGGAGACGAGCCAAAACCCGCTTCCTGAGAAACCGCCGTTCACGGGCAGGCAGATCGTACAGGCTGTAATAGAACGGTTGTAAACTAAAAAAGGCCAGCTCTTGTGAACGGCGCATGATCGCCAGCATCAATTCGCCAAGACCGGGGATCAACAGCAGCCATTGCTTTAATTCTGGTAGACGGCGCTTTACCGGTAGACAACCACTGATCAGGATCTGCTGTTCGATAAGGTCAGGAATGCCGATGCTCAGACGCTGAGCGATCATAGCCCCTAATGAATGACCAACCAGTGTGATGTGCCGCAGTTGCAGGGCTGCTATAAATTCGGCAATCGTGCGGGCGAAGAAGGTTAGACTGTAGGCGCCACGAGGGCCAGGACTACGACCAAAGCCGGGTAAATCAGGAGCAATGATCCGGTATTCACGCGATAATGGCGGTATAATCGAGCGCCAGGTATCAGCTTCATCTCCCAACCCATGCAAGAGGAGAAGCGTTGGGTGATGAACCGCACCAGCATCGTAGTAGAAGATTTCTGTATTGCGCAGCGCAACCCTACGAGCATACGGGACCAGGGTAGCAGGAATGTCCATCGTGGGTTTTCGCTTCATGGCGCACCTATGAGTAACGAACGCATTCGATATTAAGATAAGCAAATTGTTTTGTCAAACATTACTGTGATGAAATGACCCTGTTATTTAACGATAAAGCTGTCAGTGCCTATGCTGCGAAGTGCATCTTCACCCTGCACTCCCTCCCCCAACCCTCTTTCGCTCTTAGCCGGTGGGTGAGCCTTGCTCATTCCCAGGTGCTCGTGACCTAATTCTTTCCCTCACCACTCTGCGTACTTCACCATTCCGTGCTACAATCGAGCAGGCCGGAATGACCGGCAACACGCAACAGGGGAGAGGAGCCGACAATGCGCACAACTATTCGTGACATTCAGCTTATGCGCGATCGCGGCGAGCGGATTCCGATGATTACTGCATATGATTATACGTCGGCTCAGATCGCCGATCGCGCCGGTATACCGATGATCCTGGTTGGCGACTCACTCGGAATGGTGGTATTGGGTCACCAATCTACAGTGCCGGTGACGCTTGACGAGATGATTCATCATACGCGGGCCGTGGTACGTGGTACCCAGAAGGCTCTGGTCATCGGTGATTTACCATTTCTTACTTACACTTCACCAGAGCAGGCAATCCAGAGTGCAGGGCGGATGCTTCAGGAAGCTGGTGCTCAGGCGGTGAAGTTGGAAGGCGGTGTGCATGTCGCACCGATTATTGCCCGACTGGTCGCGTTAGGAATTCCGGTGATGGGGCATATCGGCTTCACACCGCAATCGGTCAATCAGATCGGGCTACGGGTACAGGGAAAGCAGGCGAATGAGGCCCAACAATTGATTGCCGATGCGCTGGCCGTCCAGGAAGCTGGTGCGTTTGCTCTCGTGCTCGAATTGGTACCTGCAGAGTTGGCTCAGGTGATCACCGAACGGTTACGTATCCCAACCATTGGCATTGGCGCCGGAGCTGGTTGTAGTGGACAGGTGCAGGTCTGGCATGATTTGCTCGGTCTGTACAGCGATTTTCTTCCTCGCCACGCACGTCGCTATGCCGAACTGGCCAAAACGATCTCAGAAGCTCTGAACCAATATGCGAATGATGTACGAAATGGAACATTTCCCGGCCCTGAACATAGTAGTCGGATGGACCCGGCAGAATTGGCAGCAGCGCTATCCAACATTGATCAGACGACGTGAAGCAGTCGCGGTCGGTTCTTTGCAATTCGCTGCTCGTTCCTCACCCTTATCAAACGAAGTTGGGATGAGCGAGCAGGATTAACGAATACCGTACAAGCATATGGTAGAACATCTTGATCAACGACGATCCGATCAACGAGGAACACCGATATGGAAGTCTTACATACAATTGCTGAATTTCGTCGGGCGCGAGCAACATTCGGCACATTAGGATTTGTGCCGACGATGGGATATCTGCATCAAGGGCATCTGGCACTGGTGGAACGGGCTCGCCGCGAATGTCCGGCAGTCGCAGTGAGTATCTTTGTTAATCCGACCCAGTTTGGCCCTCACGAAGATTACGCCCGCTATCCACGTGACACAGCACGCGATCTGGCCCTCCTCGAAAAAGCCGGCGTCGATCTAGTCTTTATACCCTCTGTGGAGGAGATGTATCCGCCTGGCTTCGGCACTTACGTTGTTCAGCCTGCTGCCGATGAGGTGCTGGAAGGCGCGGCCAGACCTGGTCATTTTCGCGGCGTAGCAACGGTTGTTTGTAAGCTGTTCAACATTGTGCAACCGACAAAGAGCTATTTTGGTCAGAAAGATGCTCAACAGACCGTGGTGGTACGCCAGATGGTACGCGATCTCAACATACCGGTTGAGATCGTGATTGTGCCGACAATTCGCGAAGCCGATGGTCTGGCGATGAGCAGCCGTAACGTCTATTTGACGGCGGAGCAGCGTGCTGCGGCGCCGGTGTTGTACCGAGCCTTGCGAGCGGCTGCCGAATGTTATGAAGCTGGTGAACGCAATGCAGATACGTTACGGTCGCTCATGCAGCAGATTATCGCGGCTGAACCATTGGCAAAAGCAGAGTATGTGAGCGTTGCCCATCCGACCACCTTGCGAGAGTTGGATCAGATTGGGCCGGAAGGGGCTTTACTCTCGATGGCGGTACGATTTGATCAGGTGCGACTGATCGATAACTGGCCGTTGGAAGGGAAAGCATAAACGTACCTCGTAGCCCCTCACCTTCCCCTAGCCCCCTTCCTCTCTCCTACGAGGCGGGGAAGGGGGCGCTGGGCCAGGTGACACCCGCACCAGATGATGTATGATGGGGCGAGCGTTGTTGTAACCTGCGGACACTGCACATACGGGCCTCTGGCCTGTGCTCTCAGGCGACCAGGCAGAGCGGGGATCGCCGTCAGCGGGTGCGTGACCATGCGTCAGTGCTGTTCCGTTGTTGCAAAGCTCGGTCTTTGCATACAACCTGAAGCTGAAAACTCTGAAAAGCCTTATTTCAGAGTAGCGATGGTTGCTTCAATCGAATCGGCAATGATTTGGACGATCTGATCAATCTGTTCGTAGGTTGTGACCAGCGGCGGCGCCAGACAAATGGTATCACCCACGACGCGGGTAAAGAGACCGCGTGCTGTCATCTCTTTCTGAACGCGGGTACCGACATTAGCACTGGCCGGGAATGGCGCTTTCGTCGCAGTGTCGGCTACCAGCTCAATCCCGGCCATCATACCCTTACCACGTACATTGCCAACGTGAGGCAGCGCATATAACTCTTCCAACCGACGCAACATATAGTCGCCGACTTCAGCCGCTCGCTGCACCAGCCCTTCTCGTTCAATGATGGCAATATTGGCTAACGCCACAGCACAGGCCGTCGGATGGCCCGAATAGGTAAAGGCATGCATCCAGCGTTGTTCGGGTGGAACTGAGACCATAGCCTCATAGATGCGGTCACTCACGCCGATGCCACCGAGCGGAATATAACCCGAAGTGATGCCCTTGGCAAACTGGACAATATCAGGCTCAATCCCGTAGTGCTCAAGCCCAAACCAGCGCCCCGTGCGGCCAAAACCGGTGATTACTTCATCGCTGATAAGCAACACCTCGTAGTAGTCACAAATCTCACGGATGCGCTTGAAGTAGTCATCTTGTGGTGGAATAACGCCACCAGCACCCTGTACCGGTTCGGCGATGAACGCTGCAACTGTTTCTGGGCCTTCGCGCACAATTGCCTCTTCGAGCAAATTAGCAGCGGCAACACCATCGCTCAGATGTGGGGTTGGATTAACGAAGCGGTATGGATAGGGCGACTCGATGTGAATAAAGCCAGGTACCCGTGGCTCAAACATCGGCCAGTACGCAGGTAGACCGGTCGCACTCATTGCGGCCATCGTCACACCGTGGTACCCTTTCATACGTGAAATGAACTTCACCTTTTCGGGCTTACCGACGGCTTTCCAATAGAAACGGGCCGTCTTAAATGAGCTTTCAGTGCTTTCGGCGCCGCCTGAGGTAAAAAAGAAGTGATTGATGCTCGGATAAAAGAGTTGACTCAGCTTACGTCCTAATTCAATTGCCGGCAAATTCGTTGAGCCAACGTAAGATGAATAATAGGCGAGTTGCTTCATCTGGTTGCAGGCCGCTTCGGCTAACTCTTCACGTCCGTGACCAACATTAACGTTCCATAGACCGCTAAGGCCATCAATATATTCACGGCCTTCGGCGTCGATCACAATGGAGCCGCGGCCAGCAACCCAAATTTTAGGGTTTTGATGCGCCGTCGGATGGGTCAGAGGATGAATGACATGGTCGTAATCGGCTTGAATCTGCTCTTGCAGGTTGTACACGCGCTCCTCCTTGCTGAACATTTGGTGCTGATAGTTCGATTGTAGCGGAGAAATGCAGCGACGGCAAGCTGTCGGTTCTACGTCCAGGTCGTTTCAACGTTTACCCGGCAGAGGTAATGTGAGAGAAGAGGAGTGAGAAAATTAGGAAAGAGGAGAGAAGAAGCGGCTTCTCAACCCATCCGCGGCGCATGCAGAGGCATGCAGCTTTCCATTTGAAGATGGTCAGTGGTCACGCTCCGTTGCCTTGCCGATCCTGCCCGTTACCGCAGCGGTGGGTATGGGTTCGCCAACACTCCCCGCAAGCGTGTGCCTGGGGTGATGATACGCTGATACACCAACCGACGGGTTCCGGTCGCGTACCGTAGGAGGTGGGCCGACGACCCGCGCTTCGCTTCCAGCAGGCAAAGCGGGTTAGAGATCATCTTGAGCGAGAGCATAACGTTCGTTAGCGGATCGAAAAATGTAAAAAAGCCTTTATCTGTGGACAGAGAAATAGTAGTGTTCGGTAATTAGCGTACAATATCAGCCAAATACATAAAATCATGGAGCAGGTATGAAATGGGACAGACAGATTGAGACAATTCGTCGGGCATTGGCAACACCACCGCCACCATCAAGTGAATTACTTGTGTTACGCCGACTCGACGGCACACCACTGCGTCCGTTTCAACCACCACCTGGTGTCACACCACGAGCATCGGCAGCGCTCCTGCTTCTCTTTCCACAAGAAGACACCCTGTATATTCCGTTAACAGTGCGGTCGAGTCGGGTCACTGCCCATCGTGGTGAAGTATCGCTACCGGGTGGTGGCATTGATCCAACTGACGACGGTGCAGTTAGTGCGGCGCTGCGTGAAGCTCAAGAGGAGATCGGTATCGATCCAGGGCAGGTTACCGTGCTTGGGCAACTCATGACGTTTTATATTCCACCGAGCAACAATTATCTGACCCCGATAGTTGGTTTTTATCCGGCAGCATTTGAACCAGTACACGATCCTGAAGAGGTAGATAGCGTATTTACCGTCGCACTACCCACTCTGCTTGATACGGCAACTGTGCGTGAAGAGATTTGGGAGCGCAACGAGACACCGATGCGGGTACCGTTCTTCGCGCTGAATGGGTATAAGGTATGGGGAGCCACTGCGCTACTACTTAGTGAATTTATAGCGCGACTACGTCGAGAGGGATGGCATTGAGGTCTGAGTGCTCCTTGTTCAAGGGGTGTCGGTAGCACTTCCCTTTTCCGCTCGCCGTTGTGGAAAGGGCAGCTACTTCCGCATACCAGAATCCTGCGATCCAGAATCTCAGCCGTCGTTCTCATAATTCCCCCTTTTTTAGGCGAATCTTTTGGGCTTCGAAAACGGTTTCTTAAAGAGACACACTGTTTCGTTTGTTGCAGGAGCACCGTATGATTCGCCAGCTCGATCATCGTTGTCATCTAGCCAACCAGACAACCCATCTTTCTTTTTGGGGAAATCCGCCCCTTCACCCTGTTCATCGCTGTGCTACAATACCGGCAGACCCACCTACCACACCAGGGAGGAACTGCAATG
>JAGHYT010000167.1:0-7520 GCA_017743535.1 Chloroflexus sp. | reverse complement strand
ACGAACGGCACGGTACGTTGCCGCCAGGAACCCACGGCTCAACCTTCGGTGGCAACCCACTGGCGTGCGCTGCGGCACGGGCTGCCCTTCAGGTCTATCAGACCGAACGTATTCCCGAACAGGCGGCAAGGAAAGGTGCCTGGCTGATCCAGGCGCTGCGCGATCTGCGCTTGCCGGCGGTGCGAGAAGTACGCGGATTAGGCTTGCTGGTTGGCCTTGAGCTGAAGAGCCGTGTCCAACCGGTGATTACTTCCTTGATTGACCAGGGCGTGCTGGCATTGCCCGCCGGACCCAATGTCCTACGTCTGCTCCCTCCATTGGTGATTGAACAGACCGATCTTGAGCGGGTTGTAACAGCCATTGCGACTGTGCTACGTGGTGAGGAGCATTAGGAGCGTGAAAGGATTACCAGCGCGAACACGACTAACGACGAAAGTGGCGAGTTCCGCGAGGCCACTGCCCAACCCAAGCCCGGCAGCGTGATGCTGAAGCACAATCTGTTATAATGACCGGCAAACGAGCAAAGGAGCCAGGTATGACAGTCAAATATACGCGCTGGTTGCGTAGCTATGTTGGTCATCAACGAATCTTACAGGTGCGTGCAAGTGGCTTTGTTCGCAATGAAGCCGGTCACATACTACTCTGCCGCCGGGCTGATGTCATGCTCTGGGATGTACCGGGAGGAACAATTAACCTCGACGAATCACCAGCCCGTGGTCTGGTGCGCGAAGTATACGAAGAAACCGGTCTGCTGTTGAAACCAGAAAAACTTATCGGCGTCTACAGCGGCCCCGATTTCGCCTGGAGCTATCCCAATGGCGATCAGTCCCAGATTCTGGCGATCTTCTTCGCTGCCCGCATTGTCGGTGGTGAACTTCAACAGGCTGGCGATGAAAATGTCAACGTAAAATTTTTCGATCCTAATCACTTGCCGCCGTTACTCAATCGCACCCGTCGCATGCTGGCTGATGCGTTTGCTAACCGTGTAGAAGCACATTTTGATTTTTGACAACCGTGCCGAGGCGGGTATGGGCAAGTCCTAACACCGAACAGACATCAAACCACATTACCCGCCGAGCATTTCACCTCCCCCGTGCGTAGTAGAGCGGTGCGACCTGACGCACCAATCCCTTCAACTCCAACAGTGCCAGTGCCGCAGCCGTCGCTGCTGCCGACTGACCGGCAGCGCGACCGATTACGTCAATATGCTGCGGTTCTGCCGAAACTGCACCGTAGATTGCCTCCTCTTCAGGCGTTAGCGCTATGTCGAGTGGCGCGTCGTGCAAAGGAGTCTGCTGATCAAGGTTGAGCACCGCCAGCACATCATCGGCACTGGTAATGATCGCCGCGCCATCACGGATCAGGCGATGCGGCCCGGCACTAAGCGGGCTAAAGATCGACCCCGGCACTGCCATGACCTCACGTCCCTGATCGAGGGCAAATTGTACCGTTATAAGTGCACCACTGCTTTCGCCTGCCTCAACTACCACCGTTCCCAGACTCAACCCGGCAATAATGCGGTTACGTGGCGGAAAATTGAGTGGGGCCGGTGGGGTGCCAAGCGGATAATCACTCAAAAGCGCACCGGATGTGGTGATCCGCTTAGCCAGAGCCAGATTTCGTTCTGGATAGATCCGATCAACACCACTGGCTAGCACGGCAATCGTGCGCCCGCCAACCTCAAGTGCGGCAGTATGGACAATCGTATCGATCCCTATTGCCAGCCCACTGACAATCGTTATTCCGGCAGCCGCCAGATCATGTGCTAGCCGTCGTGCTACTTCACGGCCATAATGACTGGGATGGCGCGTTCCGACAATCGCAACTGCTCGCTGATCGGCAGGCGTAAGCGTGCCGCTCAGATAGAGCAACGGTGGCGGCGCCGGAATCATCCGCAAGAGTGGTGGGTAACGCGGATCGGCAATCGCTATCGGTGTCACCCCGGCTGCACGGAGACGTTCCAGTTCGCCATCAAGATCGATCCGCTGGCGAACCTCACGTAATCCGGCCATACTCCGTGCATCAAGACCGGACGCGATCATCATCGTTTCATCGGCATGCCAGGCAGCCGCTACCGATCCACACCGTTCGATCAAGCGCGCTAAGCGCAGTGGTCCAATTCCTGGGACGAGGTTGAAACCAATGTAGTAGCGAATAACATCTTCCATACGTTTCATCTTTCGTTCCTAATGCGAGGGTACCCGCGCATCATCCTCCAACCTCTCTCCTGGGAGTACCACCGTATACGAAAGGCGAGGTTAGATGCTCTATAAAGAAACCGTTTATCAGCCGCAAAAGATACGCAAATTGTGGCATCATGGAGAAAAATGTTTACCGAAACAGGGAGAACGCTATGCCACGTGCAATCTGGAACGGAGCCGTCATCGCCGAGAGCGATGCAACCATTGTGGTTGAGGGAAATCATTACTTTCCGCCCGATTCGGTCAAGCGTGAATACCTGCGCGACAGCCAGACACATACCGTCTGTCCGTGGAAGGGTACTGCCAGCTACTACGACGTGGTAGTAGATGGGCAGGTTAATCGTGATGCAGCCTGGTATTATCCAACCCCGAAAGCGGCAGCCAGCCAGATTGCTGGCTACATTGCCTTTTGGCGCGGCGTTCGGATCGAGCCAACGTGAGATTATTGACTAGATGACGTGTAGATGCACCGATTGGTGGGTTTAGGTAGGGGCGCGGCAGTACCGTGCCCACGCTGCCCACTGCACAGCGCTGCTATCAGGTGCATGCCGTGACCATCATCATCCCCGCATCGATGATGGATTATGCGGATAGGCTCTTAACAGGAGCGAGTTTTCAATCTGCTCAGATAGTACACTGATGTGCCGGTCGCCAGCAGAATGTCGCATCCGCACGTTGCCTGTAAGTATCTTTATGTCAACCGCGAGATTTAAACCATGCCTCGAGTGCCTGACTCAGAGGCCGGTCGTTCAGGCGTACTCGGCTCAACTGACGTTGAACTGTCAGATCAGGGATGTTGAGCACCCGCAGTCTGCCGGCAATCAACTCCGATTGAATAGTCACCCGCGAAACCATACTCAGACCTAAACCGGCACTTACTGCCTGCTTGATGGCTTCAGTGCTGCCCAGTTCCATAACCGGTCGCACTGTAATCCCGCGCGATGCCAGGGCCTGCTCCATCACTTCGCGGGTGCCTGAACCGGGTTCACGGAAAACAAATGGCGCATCCTGCAGATCGGTACAACTGATGGTCACCCGTCGCGCAAGAGGATGATCGGGAGAGGCAATAACGACCAGCTCGTCACTCCGCCAGGGCATAATATCTAAATGCTCGTCAGGGGCTACCGGCCCTTCGACATAGGCGACATCAATCCGACATGCAAGCAGATGTTCCATGACTTGCTGTGTGTTGCCGATGTCGAGAAAGAGTTCGATGCCCGGATAACGGCGGTGATAATGACCGAGCAGCGGCGGTAGAAGATAGATGCCAATCGTACTACTGGCACCGATTGCCAGTCGTCCCCGCTGAAGCCCACGTAGCTCGTTCAGAGCCTCAATCGCCAATCGTTCATGCATGAAAATGCGCCGGGCATGATCGCCCAGAATGGTACCGGCTACAGTTGGCGCTACCCCCCGTGAACGCCGTTCGAGCAAGACTGTTCCCAGTTGCCGCTCGAGTTCTTGCACTGCACGTGATACAGCCGACTGGCTCATGGTTAGTACCTCGGCTGCCCGTGTGAAACTACCCTGCTCGAGCACAGCGACGTAAATCCGTAACAGATGCAGGTTGAGTGTCACACTTCCTCCTAACAACCGCTTGCAGATGTGCGTGATCAAGTGACCGAGATAACAGCAATGCCTCTTCCGTCTCCCGATGCTGCCTACAGACAGTATCTCTACTTGGGCTTTCAGCGTAATTGCTTTATTGTACCGCAGAACAGATGGCTTCGGGTTGCGGCTGTTGCCCGTGGGACATTCACGAGACGAAGAACCGATAATTGTGCATAATAATCTAACAATCTATGCGCAATTTCGATATAATTTATCGAAAATATCTGCTTGTTCGATAATACACTCTCTGATAAGATAACAGCAGGGTATAAGCATTATTCCATAGCCAGAAAGAGCTGGCCATGACAAACTACGGCTTCCTCATCGATCAGCGGAAGTGTATCGGTTGCCACGCATGCAGCACTGCCTGCAAGTCGGAAAATGAAGTTCCGCTTGGGGTTTATCGAACGTGGGTAAAATACGTTGAAACCGGTACCTTCCCTCACACCCGTCGCCATTTTCAGGTGACGCGCTGCAATCACTGTGCCAATCCGCCCTGTGTCCGCATTTGTCCGGTTACCGCCATGTACCAGCGCACCGACGGGATCGTGGAGTTCGATCCGAAGGTGTGTATCGGCTGCAAAGCCTGTTTGCAGGCCTGTCCCTACGACGCGATTTACATCGATCCAGAATCGCACAATGCAGCGAAATGCCATTTCTGCGCCCATCGCATCGATCAGGGGCTGAAACCGGCTTGCGAGATTGTCTGTCCTGAACAGGCGATTATCTCTGGCGATCTCGATGATCCCAACAGTCTTATCAGCCAGTTGATCGCTCGTGAGCCGATAGCAGTGCGCAAGCCTGAACAGGGA
The DNA here is from genome assembly GCA_017743535.1 of Chloroflexus sp. GTDB lineage: Bacteria > Chloroflexota > Chloroflexia > Chloroflexales > Chloroflexaceae > Chloroflexus. The sequence continues at coordinate 2,896 of JAGHYT010000167.1, read as the reverse complement.
ACGGCGCCGAAGTTGTTCTACATTGATGCCGATCAGACGACACTGACGCCAACAGCGCCGACGGTTGCGTCAACGTTTATGTGGGCTGATGTGGTAAGTGAGCAATTGGTCGGTCATCACAACGGCAACGGTCATCGCCGGTCAGGGCGTGAAGTGATTCCACTTACCGCTGCCTCCGGCGCAAAGATACGTCCGCCACGTGAGCAGGGACTGGGAATCGGTCAGAGTGCCTTAATGCTTGGTGGGCGAGTCGCCGGTCATATGGTGCAAACCGGCTATAACGCGCAACACAAGATACCGTGGCACTGGCCGGTGCCAGCCTATCTGGTCACAAAAGGTATCGGGAGTGGTATCTTCATGGTCGTGGCTGCCGCCGTTGGTTTGGGGTTGGCTCCCCTAGCTGCACCGTTACTGGCGATCTCGCTCTTTGTGAGTCTGCTCTTTATTGGCATAACCACCGCCTTGCTGGTCTTTGATCTGGAACGGCCACACATGTTCTTTACCATTCTCACCCGACCCCAATGGCGAAGCTGGTTGACACGCGGCGCGTTTATCCTGGTGGCCTTCTCTGTGGTGGCTGGACTTTGGTTCCTGGCCGAAGCCGGTGCTGCTCTGAATATATGGCCGGAAGTCGCAATTTCGGGATTGCGACCTGTCCTGGCCTGGGTCGGGATGCCTCTGGCCGTGATGGCCGCTATCTACACCGCATTCCTCTTCGCACAAGCTGAGGGGCGCGATCTCTGGCAGAGTCCGCTCTTACCGGCCCATCTTTTGGTGCAGGCACTGATGGTTGGAAGTGGCACCCTGCTGTTGCTTGCGCCCTTCGTTGCGATGCCAGCAGCGTTGTTCGATCTGTTCGGCTGGACGTTTGCGGGTAGTCTGTTGCTCGATCTCTTCATGCTCTTGCTCGGCGAGTTCGGTATTCCGCATGCCAGTGAGGTAGCCGCCCGCGCCGCCCACGACATCAGCCATGGCCGCTTCCGTCGCCATTTCTGGCAAGGGGCTATTCTTCTTGGTCATGTTGTACCGGCAGTATTGATCGGTTTGGCCGTACTGACACCGGCCCTTGCCGCTCCGCTGCTGGCTATCGCCGGTTTGACCGCTATTGCCGGGTTGTACGCCTTTGAATACGCTTTCGTCATGGCGCCGCAACACGTGCCAAACAGTTAGAAAGGTGTAGTCATGACGACATCATTGCTCAATCGGTTACTAGGAACATTCGGTCAGCGTGCGCAATCGCGGGTTGAGCCGCTGACCCCGCCAGTGCAGGCCTATGTGAAGAGCACAACGCCTGCTGCAACACCGATCAGCAGTCAGGAACTGCGCGATTATCCACCGGTGGAACGGTGGAATGATTGGACAGAGTACGACCCAAAGGAATGGCCTCGAAAAGTTGCTCGTCGTTACACGTTGGTACCGACCGTCTGTTTCAACTGCGAGAGCGCTTGTGGTCTGCTGGCGTATGTTGATGTCGAGACGCTCAAGATCAAGAAATTCGAGGGTAATCCGCTGCATCCGGGCAGTCGTGGCCGCAACTGTGCCAAAGGCCCGGCCACTCTTAATCAGGTCTATGACCCCGACCGTATTCTGTACCCGCTGAAGCGGGCCGGGAAACGTGGTGAAGGGAAATGGGTGCGTGTTTCCTGGGATGAAGCGCTTAACGAGATTGCCGGTCGGATCCGCAAGGCGATTATCGAACAGCGGCAAACAGAGGTTATCTATCACGTGGGTCGTCCCGGTCATGATGGTTTTATGGAATGGGTGTTAACGGGATGGGGGATTGATGGGCACAATTCTCACACAAATGTCTGTTCATCAGGAGCACGTTGTGGACAGGCAATGTGGATGGGGCTTGATCGACCATCACCCGATCATGCGAACGCCCGTGTCATTCTGCTGATCAGCTCTCATCTTGAAACCGGCCATTACTTCAACCCACACGCACAGCGGATTATGGAAGGTAAAATGGCTGGCGCCAAGTTGATTGTGCTCGATACCCGTCTCTCGAACACGGCCTCACTCGCCGACGAATGGCTCTCGCCGTGGCCGGGCAGTGAGACGGCTATCCTCCTGGCGATTGCCAATTACCTGATCCGCACCGGTCAGTACAATCGCGATTTTGTCCGGCGCTGGGTGAACTGGGCTGATTATCTACGCGCTGAGCACCCCGACCTGCCGGTCAGTTTCGAGCATTTTGAAATGAAGTTGCAAGAGCTTTACGCTCAGTATACCTTTGAATTCGCCGCCCAAGAGAGTGGGGTCAGCGCCGAGCAAATTGAACGGGTGGCGAAGATCATTGCCCGCTGTGAAGGAAAGCTGGCGACCCATAGCTGGCGCAGCGCTACCAGCTCTAATCTGGGTGGCTGGATGGTTGCCCGTTGTCTGTGGTTCCTCAACGTACTGACCGGTTCAATCGGCGTTGAAGGTGGTACCTCAGCTAACGTTTGGGATAAATGGATTCCTCGCCACCCCAACATGGCGCCACACCCCAAAGTCTGGAACGAGCTAACATGGCCGCAAGAGTATCCGCTCAACTTCTACGAGATGAGCATCTTACTGCCCCATTTCCTCAAGGAGGGACGCGGTAAGGTGGATACCTACTTCACCCGTGTCTACAACCCCATTTGGACCAACCCCGACGGCATGAGCTGGCTGGAAGTGCTGACCGATGAGAGTAAAATCGGTTTACACGTCCACCTCTCGCCGACGTGGAGCGAAACGGGTTGGTTTGCCGATTACATCTTGCCGATGGGAGTTGGCGCCGAGCGACACGATATGATGAGCCAGGAAACTCACGCCGGTTGCTGGATTGCCTTCCGTCAACCGGTACTCCGTGAGGCTATGCGTCGGTTGGGGAAGCCGGTGAAAGATACCCGTGACGCGAATCCTGGTGAAG
>JAGHYT010000166.1:0-7554 GCA_017743535.1 Chloroflexus sp. | reverse complement strand
TCAGATGCTGACCGGCCTCCCCGTGCGCCAGCCTCCGGCCCGCATCGTGCGGTGTGCAGAGGGTAGTTGACAATACGCAGTTTTCGTGGACAAGACTGGTATCAGCGTTTTCAGCGTTTGGCGTATTCGCCACTGAACGGTTACTCACAAGGAAACCTGGGTGCGCGGGCCTCCGGCCCGCATCGTGCGGTGTGCAGGCAGCGGCTGCCTCAGATGCTGACCGGCCTCCCCGTGCGCCAGCCTCCGGCCCGCATCGTGCGGTGTGCAGGCAAGGACAATCATTTGTCACATCAACATATCATTTAGGATAGGATTGAAACACGCCCCTACCGCTCACCCCAATCTTCTCTACGACTACACGAAGGCTTTAAAATTTGCTCTAAGTGGTACGGATCGTGCATACTACCGGTGGACATCTTAACCCTGAATCGAGGAGTCACATGATGAGCACAACCTGGCGCGTACCGTTTGGCGATCTGCGGCGTAGCCATCAAGCGATTAACACCGAACTCATCGCCGCCGTAAGGCGAGTTATTGAAAGTGGCTGGTATATTCTAGGCAACGAAGTGGCAGCGTTCGAGCAGGAATTTGCTGCTGCCTGTGATGTGAAACATTGTGTTGGCGTAGCTAATGGCGCCGAAGCACTCTATCTGGCGCTGGTTGCAGCGGGGATCGGTCCAGGTGATGAGGTAATCACGGTTGCCAATGCATGCATGTACGACGTAGCTGCCATCTTACAGGCCGGTGCCCGTCCAATCCTGGTTGATGTCGATCCGACTACTCAGAATCTCGATCCGGCGGCAATGGCAGCGGCAATTACGCCACGCACCAGAGCTGTAATGCCAGTACACCTCTTTGGACGGCTCGCCGATATGGCAGCGATCAATGACCTGGCCGAACGGCATGATCTCGTTGTCATCGAAGATGCGGCTCAAGCCCACGGTGCATGGCGGATCGATCCAACGGGGCAACCACGACAGGCCGGGCAGTGGGGTGATATTGCCGCATTCAGTTTCTACCCCACCAAGAATTTGGGTGCGTTAGGTGATGGCGGCGCAGTTGTGACCAACCAGACATCACTTGCCGAACGACTGCGACGCCTCCGCATGTACGGTTGGGAGCGAAAATATTACACGACCGAAATCGGTGGACGTAATTCTCGCCTCGATGAGCTGCAAGCAGCTATGTTGCGTGTGAAACTCACTCATCTTGCAGCAGCGAACGCTGCCCGGCGCGAACGGGCTAGCTGGTATACTGCGGCGTTGGCCGATGTACCAATTGGTCTACCCGTAGATGAACCAGGCCACGTGTATCATCTCTACGTGATTACCCTTCCCGACCGTTTTACTCGTGACCGACTACGTGAGCATCTCCTCGCCCACGGTGTCGGCTGCGATATTCACTACCCAACACCTACTCATCTGCAACCGGCCTATGCTGACCTGGGCTATCGAGTCGGCAGCTTGCCGGTGACTGAAGACTTAGCCGGACGGATTTTGTCATTGCCAATGTACCCGGAATTGACCTACGAAGAAGTGATGTTTGTCGCTGAAACAGTACGAGCGGGGATCGTATGATAGATTTTCAGCAATTTGCCGGTGCCAATGTACTGATCACCGGTGGATTAGGCTTTATTGGCTCGAATCTGGCTCATCGGTTAGTCGAATTAGGTGCAAATATCACGCTAGTTGACTCGCTGATCCCAGAGTATGGCGGGAATCTTTACAACATCGCCGGTATTGAGAATCGGGTGCGGGTGAACATTGCTGATGTGCGCGATGAATACTCGATGAATTATCTGGTACAGGGTCAGGATTTTCTCTTCAACCTCGCCGGGCAAACGAGCCATCTCGATTCGATGCGCAACCCCTACATTGACCTCGACATCAATTGTCGAGCCCAGCTTTCCATCCTCGAAGCCTGTCGCAAAAATAACCCGCGTATCACGATTGTCTATGCGTCCACCCGCCAGATTTATGGCAAGCCTGACTATCTTCCAGTTGATGAACGCCATTTATTACACCCAGTTGATGTAAACGGGATCAATAAAATGGCCGGTGAATGGTACCATATTCTCTACAACAATGTTTATGGTATTCGCGCATGTGCATTACGCCTGACCAACACGTATGGCCCACGGATGCGAGTCAAAGATGCGCGTCAGACCTTTCTTGGCATCTGGATCAGAAATGTCATCGATGGTAAGCCGATACAGGTTTGGGGCGATGGAAAACAACTGCGCGATTTTACCTACATCGATGATTGTGTTGATGCGTTGTTACTGGCCGCACTACACCCAGCAGCCGGCGGACAAATTTTTAATCTAGGTGGACTCGAAGTGATTAATTTACGTGATCTGGCAGCACTCACGGTTGAGATTGCCGGCGGCGGGAGTTATGAAATTATTCCCTACCCTCCAGATCGCAAACCGATCGATATTGGCGACTACTACGCCGATGATCGCCGGATTCGGACGATACTAGGTTGGCAGCCGCGAATCGATCTCCGCACCGGTCTGGCAAGAACCATCGCGTTTTATCGTGAACATCGCCGCCATTACTGGGAACCATCACCGGATGAAGGTTAATAAAAACCGCTACAATATTCATCAAACCGTCAAGATTGGTCACTACAATGTAAGTCAACGATATACAGAGGAGCACAACATCTATGCGCGTATTAATTACCGGAGGAGCAGGCTTTCTAGGTTCACACCTGTGTGATCGCTTTCTGGCTGAAGGGCATACGGTGATCGCGATGGATAATCTGATCACCGGCAGTACCGACAATATCGCTCATCTGGCCGGTCATCCTCGCTTCCTCTTTATTCATCACGATGTCACGAACTATATTTACATCGAAGGACCCATCGACGCCGTATTGCACTTCGCCTCACCGGCGTCGCCAATTGATTACCTTGAGCTGCCGATTCAGACGCTCAAAGTTGGTGCCCTTGGCACCCATAAAGCACTTGGTCTAGCGCGGGCAAAAGGTGCTCGCTTTTTACTCGCTTCGACTTCAGAAGTCTACGGCGATCCCCAAGTCCATCCACAACCCGAAAGTTATTACGGTCACGTTAATCCGGTTGGGCCACGCGGTGTGTACGATGAAGCCAAGCGTTTCGCCGAAGCCATGACGATGGCGTACCACAACTACCACGGTGTGGAGACGCGCATTGTTCGTATCTTCAATACGTATGGCCCGCGGATGCGGCTCCGCGATGGGAGGGTCGTTCCCAATTTTATTTCGCAAGCCTTACGTGGCGAACCACTCACCATTTACGGGGATGGCAGTCAGACCCGCTCGTTTCAGTATGTCTCCGATCTGGTAGAGGGCGTCTACCGATTGCTGTTTAGCGATGAAGTCGAACCGGTGAACATTGGCAATCCCAGTGAATTTACAATTGCCGAGTTCGCCCAGATCGTCAATGAAATAACCGGTAACAAAGCAGGGGTTGTCTACCGCGATCTCCGCACCAAAGATGACCCTCAAGTACGTCAACCTGATATAACCAAAGCCCGACGGATTCTCAACTGGGAACCAAAAGTATCCCTACGCGAAGGCCTAGAACAGACTATTCCCTGGTTCCGGCAGGAACTGCAACGACGTGGCGAGCTATAACTGACACGAGGAGGCAGACTCAGCGTATGAAGGCGGTCATTCTGGCTGGCGGCTACGGTACCCGCATCAGTGAAGAGAGTGCCATTCGACCGAAGCCGATGGTTGAAATCGGTAATCGGCCTATTCTCTGGCATATTATGAAAATCTATTCGGCCCACGGAATCAACGAGTTCATCATCTGCTGTGGCTACAAAGGTCACATGATTAAAGAGTATTTTGCCAATTACTATCTGCATCATGCTGATGTGACCTTTGATATGCGCGAAAACCGTATGACAGTTCATTATACGAAGATCGAACCGTGGCAGGTGACGCTGGTTGATACCGGTGAGAATACCATGACCGGTGGACGAATCAAGCGTATCCAGCCCTACGTTGGGAATGAGACCTTTTGCCTGACGTATGGTGACGGGGTAAGTGATGTTGATATTCGGGCTTTGATCGCTTACCATCGCGAGCAAGGGGTAACCGTAACCCTCACCGCCGTACAGCCGCCGGGTCGCTTTGGCGCCTTCTCGCTGAGTGAAGGGCAAACGTTGATCGAGAGTTTCAAAGAGAAGCCGAAGGGTGATGGGGCGTATATCAACGGTGGTTTCTTCGTTGTTGAACCAGCAGCATTCGATCTGATCGCCGGTGACGAGACAGTTTGGGAACGTGAGCCACTAGAGCAGTTGGCGCAGCGAGGACAACTGGCCGCCTACCGTCACCATGGCTTCTGGCATCCGATGGATACCCTGCGCGACAAGAACTACTTGGAAGGGTTGTGGCAGAGCGGCCAGGCGCCCTGGAAAATTTGGGAATGATGGAGAAGGAGCGGGCAATGAAAGTCCTCTTAACCGGCAGCGGCGGCTACATTGGCATCGTCACTGCACCATATCTGATGGAACGTGGTCACGAGGTTGTCGGTGTTGACACCGGCTACTACGAGAGTGGCTGGCTCTACCACAGTGGCATGCGACAACCACAGTTGATTGTCCAGGATATTCGTCACTTAACCGCTGCTGACCTAGCCGGTTTTGACGCAGTGGTGCATATGGCCGAGCTATCGAACGATCCGTTGGGGCAGCTTAACCGTGATCTGACGTTTCAGATCAACCATCAGGGCAGTGTCAGACTGGCTCGTGCTGCCAAAGCGGCTGGCGTCACACGGTTCGTCTATATGTCATCATGTTCAGTGTATGGAATTGGTGAGGAAGGTGAGATCAAAACTGAGGAGTCACCGGTTAATCCCCAGACCGCTTACGCCGAATGTAAAGTGTTAGTCGAGCGCGATCTGGCCCAGATGGCTGATGATGACTTTTCACCAGTATTTCTACGCAATGCAACCGCTTTCGGCCCCTCACCGCGCCAACGGTTTGATGTGGTGTTGAACAATCTATCCGGTCTGGCCTGGACAACCGGCAAGATTGCGATGACCAGTGATGGCACGCCGTGGCGACCTCTAGTACACATTCTCGACATTGCTCAGGCTGTCGCCTGTGCGTTGGAGGCGCCGCGCGAAGCGATCCACAATCAGATTTTCAATGTTGGCGATAGCCGGTACAATTACCGTGTGCGCGAGATTGCCGAGATTGTCGCCGAAGTCTTTCCCGGTTGCGAACTAACGTTTGGTCGGAAAGATGCCGACAATCGCAGTTACCGGGTTGATTTTACCAAGATTGCGACACACTTGCCCGGATTTACCTGCCGGTATGACGCACTAGCCGGTGCTCAGCAATTGCGCGCTGTCTTCGAGCGTATTGGAATGACGCGCGAGATCTTCGAGGCCCCACCATACACGCGCCTGAAGATGCTTCGTCATCTGATCGCAACTAATCAACTTGACGCCGAACTGTTCTGGAGGAGCTGACTATGCGGTTTATTCCTACCGAATTAAAGGATGCCCACATCATTGAGTTGGAGCCACGTGAAGACAACCGTGGCTTCTTCGCACGGGTTTGGGCTGACGATGAATTCGCTGCTCATGGTCTGGTGAGTCGCGTTGTTCAGATGAACCTCTCGTATAATCGGGTGGCCGGTACATTGCGCGGGATGCACTTTCAGCACGCACCGTATGCGGAAACTAAATTAGTACGTTGCATCCGTGGCGCAATCTACGATGTGATTATCGATTTACGTCCCGATTCACCGACCTACAAGCGCTGGATCGGCGTGAAGCTCACTGCGGCCAATCGGCTTGCCCTCTACGTACCGGAAGGCTTTGCCCACGGTTTTCAGACGCTTGAAGACGACACGGAAGTGTTTTACCAGGTCTCACAGTACTACACGCCGTCTGCCGAAGGTGGCGTGCGTTATGACGATCCGGCCTTCGGGATTGAGTGGCCGTTGCCGGTCACCGAAATCAGTGAGAAAGATAAGCGCTGGCCGCTGTTTAACGGTTAGCAATTATCGTGGATGTGTATCGTTTGCAACCTGCATCCACGCTTGATGTGACGGTGTGGATGCAGGTTAATCTGCTCGCCCGGCCAGTTCGGTGTTTGAGATTACCTGTTATCCCCATTCCGCTTGAAGGTGCATAGCATCTACCGCAGTAGTGTGATGTCGAGCGCCTGCAAGCACAGAACAACCCCACGGAGAAGACTATGATTCTGATCGACACCGCATTACAACGCGCCGAAGCTGAGGGCCGGCCAATTCGAGTTGGCATGATCGGTGCGGGCTTTATGGCGCGTGGAATTGCCCTCCAGATGATCCGGTATACCCGTGGTATGCGATTGGTTGCTATCGCCAATCGCACAATTGAACGAGCAATCCAGGCGTATACTGAAGCTGATGTGCCGACTGAAGTGATCCGCCAAGTCGACTCACCGACTGCGCTAGCAGCGGCACTCGAGGCCGGTACACCGGCAGTAACCAGCGATGCGCTCTTGCTTTGCACTGCTGACGGCATTGATGTCATTCTCGAAGTGACCGGTGCGGTTGAATTTGGTGCCCAGGTAGCCCTCACCGCGATGCGCCACGGCAAACACGTGGTGACGATGAATGCCGAACTCGATGGTACCCTGGGAGCGATCTTGCAAGTGTATGCCCGCCGTAATGGCGTAATCTTTACCCTTTCCGACGGAGACCAGCCTGGCGTCATTATGAATCTCTATCGCTTTGTGCGCGGGTTAGGGGTTAAGCCAGTATTGTGCGGCAATATAAAAGGTTTGCACGATCCGTATCGCAATCCAACCACGCAGGCCAATTTTGCCCGTCAGTGGGGGCAAAATCCATATATGGTGACCAGCTTCGCCGACGGTACGAAAATTTCGTTCGAGCAGGCAGTTGTGGCAAACGCGACAGGGATGCGGGTCGCGAAGCGGGGGATGTTTGGGCCAACCGTACCATCCGGTACGCCGCTGGCCGATGTCGTACACGAGTTGTACCCATTAGAGGCTCTCCTTGAGGGGCCAGGGATTGTTGATTACGTCGTCGGTGCAACGCCGGGGCCAGGGGTGTTTGTGTTGGGCACCCACGATCATCCACGGATGCAGCACTACCTGAATCTGTATAAGCTAGGAAAGGGGCCACTCTACCTCTTTTACACACCGTACCACCTGTGCCATTTTGAGGTTCCCAATTCGGTTGCACGGGTCGCTCTGTTTGGTGATACGGTGCTAGCAGCGGCCGGACGACCAACCGTTGAAGTGATTGCAGCGGCCAAAACTGATCTACGCGCTGGTCAAACGCTCGATGGGCTAGGGGGTTACATGACGTATGGATTAGCTGAAAATGCCGAGGTCGTGCAGGCTGAACGTCTCTTACCAATCGGGCTGGCAGAGGGATGTACCCTATTGCGCGATATTCCGAAAGATGGCATCATTACCTACGCCGATGTGCAATTACCACCCAATCGGTTGAGTGATCAGTTGCGGGCCGAACAAGACGCGATGTTTTGGTCATAGGTGTTCTAGCTCTTCCCGGGGTGAGGAAGAATGAGCGCAGGCCAAT
>JAGHYT010000165.1:0-7642 GCA_017743535.1 Chloroflexus sp. | reverse complement strand
TCATTTTGACAGTCTACGTACAATTCCTTATTATTGAAGTATCTATCATCTCTACGCCTGGTTGCGTAGGCCTTTTTGTTCCCCTTGTCAGTGAACAATATCAGCGATTATTTCACCTTTTTTGAGTCTGTATGTTGTGGAGCTAAACGATGCATCACGAGATTTCGCTGCTGGCAAATCTGGCAATTGCGTTAGTCGTAGCGTTTGTCGGTGGCCTGCTGGCACGGCAAATCGGCCTGCCAACGATTGTAGGCTATTTGCTAGCCGGAATGGCAATCGGCCCATTTACGCCGGGGTTTGTCGGTGATGTTGAAGATATTCGCCAACTTGCTGAGATTGGTGTGATCTTTTTGATGTTTGGAGTAGGGTTACATTTTTCGCTAAAAGATTTATGGGATGTGCGTCAGGTAGCACTGCCGGGTGCAATGTTACAAATGGCGATTGCGACCGGCCTGGGATTTGCACTCAGCCAGCTTTGGGGGTGGGCGCCGTTGTCTGGGTTGATGTTGGGCCTGTCAATTTCCATTGCCAGTACGGTGGTGCTGTTACGTGGATTGATGGATAACGGTCTGTTAAGTACCACCGCCGGACGGATTGCAGTGGGTTGGCTGGTGATGGAAGATTTGGCAACGGTGCTTATTCTGGTAATGCTACCAATCTTGTTTGGTGGGCACAACGAGCAATCGTTGTTGTCGGCTACGCTGTCATTACTGAAGGTTGCTCTATTCGTCACGGTTGTGTTGTTTATCGGCAGACGACTCTTACCGAAGTTACTTGACATAATTTTTGCAACTCGTTCACGCGAGCTGTTCATTCTGGCCGCAGTTGCAATTGCACTTGGTACGGCTTTTGGCGCCGCAACGTTTTTTGATGTGTCGCTTGCGTTAGGGGCGTTCCTGGCCGGTGTGGTGTTGAGTGAAACGCAGTTCAGCCATCAGATCGGCGACGATGTTTTGCCGTTCCGTGAGACATTTGCCGTTATCTTTTTTGTTTCGGTAGGAATGATTGTCAATCCAGTCTACCTCTGGGCAAATGCGGGTCAAGTGCTGGCGCTTACTGCCTTAATTGTGCTTGGCAAGGCTTTTTTCACACAGTTGCTGGGTTTCGTTCTGCCGGCTAGTGGCCGTACTATGCTGATTGTGGCAGCCGGTCTTAGTCAGATCGGTGAGTTTTCATTTATTCTCGGTCAGGCTGGCGTGACGCTTGGCCTGCTAACTCCCGAACAATATTCGCTGATTCTGGCCGGATCACTGCTCTCGATCATGGTCAATCCGTTGATGTTTCGCTCGATAAAAACTGTTGAGCGCGTGATGCAGCGAATGTCACCACAGCTCTGGGAACGTTTTGATCAACATCCGCTCCAACCTGCCGATCTTGCGTTGCCCCGCGAAGGTCACGTGGTGGTGGTTGGCTATGGTCGGGTAGGACAGCACATTGTCAATGTCTTAGAGCGGTTAGGAGTTCCGCGGCTGGTGATCGAGATCGATTCTGGTCGGGCAGCGGAGTTTAATGCCCGTGGTATACCAACGCTCTTCGGTGACGCCGCCAATTCTGATGTGCTGATTCACGCTGGGCTGGAACGGGCGCGGGCACTGGTCGTGACCCTACCGGATGAGACGGCGACCGAGATGGTAGTGGCTGCTGCGCGCAAGATCGCGCCCAACTTACCGATTATCGCCCGTGCAGCAACCACGAAAGGCGTCGGGCGTCTCTTGAATCTCGGTGCACACGACGTTATCCATCCGGAGCTTGAGGGTGGCCTGGAGGTGATGCGGCACACGCTGCTTTGTCTGGGGTATCCGGCGACACAGGTGCAGGGCTATACCGATGCAGTACGCCGTGATGAATATGATACCACGGTGTCATCTGATGCTGAACATCAGGCGCTCGATCAGATGGTACGCGCTGCCCGTGGGATCGAGATTGCCTGGCGACTGGTTCGTGAACAAAGTCCGATTGTGGGGCAAACGTTGGCCGAAGCCAATATCCGTGCCCGTACCGGCGCTTCGGTGATCGCATTGATCCGGAATCAGCAGTTGATCGCTAACCCAAAGTCGAGTACAGTTTTCCAGGCTGGTGATCTACTAGGTTTGATCGGTGATCGCGAGCAGATTGCAGCCGCCGAGCAGTTGTTATCCGGTACACCAGCAGCAGAGCTGGTTCCGGCCACGTCATAACATACGTGAGCGTGTGCCTGTAAGCACCTCACCTTCCCCCGCCCCCTTCCTCTCCCATTTGGGAGAGGAAGGGGAGCCGGAGCAGATGACCACCGCATCTTGCCTACTGTGCCGGTTATCCACACCCCGCCTGCAAGGTGGTGCTCTCGCCACAGGACTACCGGATGCGGGCCGGCGGCCCGCGCTCCCAGGTGAAGGGAGGAGTGCTATGCCTTCTCCTCATAGATCAGTTCAACTGTACCGGTGCGGGACTGCTCGACGAAGAGTAAGAGTTCGTTGTGCGCGTTTAACCACGAGATCGGCAGTTTGTACTCCTCTTGCGGACCGATTTGCCAGAAGCGACCGCAGTTTTGACCATTGAGCCAGATTTGGCCCTTGTCAAGTGTACCGGGACGCAACGCCAGTCGTTGTACGGTTGAAGGCAGGTCATTACGGGCGAAAACTGCCTGCACAAAAGCCGGACCGGTTGGCGGCGCCGGTTGCTCGCTGACAGTGACTCCTGCGCGAAAGCTCCACTGTGCCGGTAGTGGCCGGTTGCCATCGTAACTGATCAGTGTAGCTCGCCACGGCGCACCGGCGTAGTTGAGAATTTGCAACGCCAGCGTGTTCGTTCCTGGTTGCAGCAGATGCGTAATATCGGCGCTGATGAATCCGCCACTGCGATGCCGACTGAACCGCTCAACCGCAATCCCGTTGACGAAGAAGGCACCTGAGTTGCGATCACCGGTGATGTGGACGCGATAGCGCTTACCGGCTAGAATCTCAATAGGACGAATGAGCCAGACCATCGGCCCGGTCCAGGCAAACCGTCCGAGGTGAACGGCTGTCGCATCTGGACGAGCTACCCAGGGTTTGATGTTGGCAACCGCTTCACCAGCGAATTGCACCTCTTGCCAGTAGGCTGCCCAACCGTCGGAAATGTCGATCTGGTTGCCGTCAAGATAGAGAGGCGCGAGTAGCCCTTTCCGTTCCCCCAGACCTAGGCCGTAGTTGAAGCGGCCCAGATTATCAACCAGCAGTCGTAGATCATGACGACCCGCAGGAAGGCTTAGTGGTAGCGTGTAGCGGGGGCCGTTTGGATGCAGGCCTAGCACGCCGACAAACTCGCCGTTGATCAGTACCAGGGCGCGGTCGCTCAGCTCAGGTGCAGCCAGGGTCGTATTCAGTGGCGTCGCCAGCTCAAGCTCGGCCCGGTACCAGCCATAGCCGTAAGGGCAGCCGAGCTGTTCGAGCGGCGCCGGGGCGGGGATCGGCTGCCAACCGGTATCATCGGTTGCTTCCACAACAGCAAACGTGCGTGTAGGGAGTATGGTCCGCCGTAATGGTTGCGGCGGTGGCAGCGGTTGACTACCGTAGCGCTCGGCCAGTGTCTGTGGCAACAACTCGATTAGTAAGGCATGATCTTCCCATGCGACCTCAATCCGTCGCCCTTCGGCAGTAATCCAGTAATCGATCTGCAAGGTCTGTTCACGCAACTGCACGCGGGCAGTGAGACCAGCATCGGCAGCGTTGATGCCTACCGGCGGCTCAGGCAAGTGGAGGATCAGTTTGCCCTGTTCACCTTCACGACCGTAGATCACGAGGGTGCCCTGATCGGGCCAGTATCCGAGAATACGTCCGGTGTGAGCAACGACGCTAATTCCACTCTCGCCAAGTGGCAGGTTGGCGAAGATTGGCCGTATACTGGTCGGTTCAACTTCGACACTCAGATGATCACCGCTGGGTAGAAAGACTTCATAGGTGACGGCTTCGAGGCTGGGATTGCTCAGGAACGTCGCGCAGACGTCGCGCCAGGCAGGTGGTGCGTCTGGTGAAGCACGGACAGTACGGTATGGCTGTACACCGCCCTCACTACGACCAGCGATAGTCAGTGGAGCGATGACTGTTATGCCACCGGGGACAGCATCGGCCAGCACAGCAGAAAGTTCGGCCCCGAAACAGCTCAGAAAAAGGTGATGACGACGGGCAACCAGGGCCTTGGCCGTCAGCCGACCATACTCATCAACCGGTGCATCGTAGTCATAGCTGGTTGTCATGTGGATCAGATCGCCGCCGACGGTGCGTCCACCCCAAAAGCCAAAGTTGGTTCCGCCGGCCCACATCCAATGGCTAAACCCAGCGCAACCGACTGCGGTCAGTTGGTGAAGCGTCATATCGAGCTTAGCCGCTGTTTTTCGGTTCTGACGTGCCCCGCCCCAATTGTCGAACCAGCCACTCCACAATTCCGAAACAATCATCGGGTTGTCAGGCCAGAGCTGGCGGGTCTGTACCAGCTTCTCGGCAATGCCACTCCAACCGTTGCGAAACTCTGGATTGTTCGGCATTGCCCCCATACAGGTGTATTGCGGCACTTCAATGCCTCGTTCGAGCGCAGCCTGAGCCAGAGTCTGCTGATGACCATCGGCGCCATACACTCCCGACGCCCAGTGCTCATTCTCGATCTGGCAGAGAATAATCGGCCCGCCACGGGTGTGTTGGCGCGGCACGAGGATCGGCATCAGCACATCGAACCAACGCAAGACCGCATCGCGGAAGGCCGGATCATCGGTGCGCAGATGCAGATGACCACTTGCGGTCAGCCAGGCCGGTAAACCGCCGTTTTCCCACTCGGCGCAGATGTACGGGCCGGGACGCACAATCACCTTCAATCCCAGCTCGTGGCAGAGATCGAGGAACGCACCCAGATCGGCTTCATCACTAAAATCGAATTCGCCGGGTTGCGGCTCGTGTCGATTCCAGGGAATGACCGTATCAATTGTGTTGAGACCTGCCCAACGCGCCTGTTCGAGCAACGGTCGCCATTCAGCGCACGGCCAGCGCATATAGTGAATACAGCCGGCGAGAAGATACCATGGTCGGCCATCAAGTTCGATGCCGTGACGGGTGACGCGAACAGTACGATTCATGTTAGCCCTCCACCCGTTCAAACAACGGTAGACGCTCGAGCGGCGCCGGTACGTTAGCTAATCGCACCGGACCCTGATGGATAACGCCGCTCCAGTAGTCACGCCAGATACCGTCTGGCAGATACACATCACGCTGTCGCTGACCAGGCTGTAGAACCGGCGCTACCAGGTAACGTGCACCGAGCAGAAACTGGTCGTTACAGTGCAGGGCATAGCTGTCAGTCGGTGCATGCCAGAAGAGCGGACGGACTAAGGGCGTGCCGTCACGGAGATTTTCCTCGATCAACGTTGCCAGGTACGGCGCCAGATGAACGTGGAGTTGGGCGTATCGGCGGCAGATCGCATCAACCTCGCTCCCGTACTGCCACGGCGGGAGGCTAAACTGCATTGTGGGCAACAGAGCACACAATTGCGTCCAGCGCACCATCAACTCGCCATCGGGCACTTCGCCCTGGTACGCATTACCGCCAATCATATCCGGCAAGACAAACGGGAAACCGCAGATGCTCAGGGTCAACGCTTGGGTGAGCACACTGTGCAGACCGTTATCGATGCCCCAGCGACTCCATTTGTCCCATTCACGGAAGAGGAGACCGCGCCGCTGGCTACGCCAACCGACCCGTACCTCGGCATAAGCAAAGTGATCGGCGACAAACTCGGTATAGCGGTCGGCATACCGACGACGCGGCTCACGCACATAACAGATGGCGTCAGGTGGGATGAAATTGGCTTCCCCAGCATCAAACTTGAAGCCATCAACGCCGGTTTCAGCCTGCAACGAGCGCAATTCACTCAGCCACCAGGCCACCGCTTCTGGATTGGTAAGATCGAGCACACCACCGTAGCCTTGCCACCAGCGCACCAGGTACGGTGAATTATTAGCAGGATGGCGGATCAGATAGCCGCGTCGGGCCGCGACCGCAAAGGCCGGATCACGCGGATCAAAAAAGACCGGTGTCCACAGCGTCACCTTGAAACCGGCAGCGTGCAATTCATCAACCATGCCGCGTGGATCGGGAAACTTCTGCGGATCGAACACATACGCCCCATAACCACGCTGCCAGCGATCATCAATCTCGAGCACCGAGTAGGGATAGCCACGCGCCACGATTTGGGTGGCGAAATCTATCACATCGCGCTGAGTTACCGCCATTTTGTACTGCGCCCAAGTCGTCCAGATCGGTCGCGCAAACAGCTCGAGCGGTGGGGCCGCAGTCGGTCGCCCCAGTAGTGGCAAAGCAGACGCAAACGCTGCCGGGGCATGCGCTGCCAGAATGACATGACCGACCAGTTCTGGGCCGGGGGCGGCATAGCGTTCGTCGAAGCCCAAGGTGGGCGGTGGCGCAGCTTCGCGGGCCGTGATGCGTAGCAAACCATCACCATCACGATTCATCATCACTGCCAGCTCACCATCACCCTCTTCGAGCAGCAAGGCGGCGCCAGCGGCATTCAGCCAGAACGGAGTCACGATATTGAGCGTCCCGTCTCGTCCATGGTCTGTTGGCTCGAACGGGTCCGAGAGCACCGTTCCACTGTCGAGCGGCCAATGCTGAATCACTCGTTCACCCATGCCGTACCATGGCCGGCCTGGATCAAGCTGCCACTCTACCCGCAGAGCGGGCAAGCGGGGCGGTCCAGACCAGCTCAGCCGAAAGCCAGTAGGTGTACTCTCAATCACCAGGCGAAACACGATGTCTGGGTGGGCAGTTGCATAGTGAATGCGGGCCTGACGTTCACTCACATCAACGTTTGTCACCCCAATAACCGGAATATCGGCGCCATAGGCTTGGGCAACCACCCCCCTACAGATCAACACCGGACGTCCCTCATACGTAAACATCACCTGGCCGTGCGCATCAAAGGTTGCGCTCCCAGATGGACTGTGGATCGTGTGCTGCATGACTATCTCCGTATTCGATCAGAACCCGCTCTGATGATACCAGAATCTGCAGCGGAGTGAAACGAGCATAGCGGGGTAGAAATGAGAGGGAAGATGGAGTAGGTAGAGTCCGGCGCTGCCGGCTACTACTCATCGCGGCTGAGATGGTTTGTGAACTGACTGAAATCAACAGCCAGAATCCACTTACGCGCCGAGGGTGTGAACAGCGCACGCGATGGATCAAGCGGTACGCACCACCTGCTCCACCCAGCCAAACGCTGCCAGCAGATCGCCGCCTAGCGTCGGATACGTGCGCAGCAACGAGGCATCAACGGCAAAAAGTCTGGTCAACTCGTCAGGGGACTGCGCCTGCGCCCACGATCTAATCAACAGCGCCGCCGCGTTATCAATCTGACCGACGTTAATCAGTGCTTCTGCCACCGCCCGCAGCGCTGCGGCGCGCCAGAAGGGGTCGGCAATCGTCTCGGCGGTCTGCCGGGCCTCCGTCCACTGCTGCGCCGCAGCCAGCGCCTGCGCCAGGGCGCACAGGGCCTCGGCACGCCAAAAAGGGTCGGCAATCGCCGCAGCGGTCTGCCGGACGTCGGTGAAGGTCTGTTGGGCCGCTGCGTCATCGCCCGCTGCCGCCAGCGCCTGCGCCAGGGCGACCAGGGACCAGGCGC
>JAGHYT010000164.1:0-7642 GCA_017743535.1 Chloroflexus sp. | reverse complement strand
TCACCTATGAAGCCATCCCCCGCGCCACGTTTCTGACCGCTGAAGTGGTGCTGGATGACTATCGAGCGAAATTCGAACCAGTTTCGCAAAATAAAAACTCTCTACCCAGCAATGCCGTCTGGCAATCGCCCCTCGACGTACTCGATGCCGGTCTGCGCTTGATCGAGTGGCTGGGCGTTGGCGGTATGGGCACACGCGGCTTCGGTCGGATCGCTATCGTCGGTCAACCGCAGGAAGAGGATTATGGTCAGCAGGCCAATGCCGCGCAGTCACCATCGGATGAAGGAGTGACAACGCCGTAAAGCGAGGAGCAACTATGACCAACACGACTTCGATCAATCTTGACTACCTGGCTGCAAAATATGCACAGACTATCATCCAGAAGACGAAGGACAAGAAGGCTTCTGACATCGAAAACACGATCACCAAAGCACTAGGTGTGCTTCAGGAAGACGGGGTCTATGCCTGCTTTCTCTACTTGCTTGCCAGAGAGAAGGAGAACGGTGCTGTTGTCGTTGATGAAATGCTCAATCTGTTAAGTAGTCTACCGTTCGGTTGGCAGACGCCAACAAATAATAGTAATGAGATACTCCGCTTCATCAATGAACAGGTAACAAAAGACCTGGAGCGTCTGTTGTTGGCGCGTGAGGTGCTGGAACAGATGCTGATCTACGCACGCTATGGTGCAAAAGCGCGTGACAAGGGCGGAAGCGAGGCGCCAGGAGCATCGTCATGAACTGGATCGGGTATCGCGTTGTTTTTCGTTTGCACTCACCGTTGCACATCGGCTGGCGCAAGGTTGGCAATGTGCAGGTCACTCGCCCCTATCTCACCGGTCGCTCCTTTTGGGGTGCGCTGACCGAACGCCTGGTGCGTGATAGGGCAGCGACAGCAACGCAAATGGCAACCGACTCGAACGGTTATCAAGAAGTCGGTAAGCAGGTAAATGAGATGCTAGCGTTCACCTATTTCTACCCGGCGCTGCAATCTGACAACGACTATCAGGTGGTCTGGCCGTGGGATGATGAACGCACCTTTCGCCGACGTTTCCTGAGCAGTTATCAATCTACTGCGCTGGTCTACCCGGCGCATTCAGCCGCTGAAGGGTCGCTGCACGAGGTCGAATTTCTCTCGCCTCACACGCTCGATACTGCCGATCCGGTTTATCTGGTCGGGTATGTGTTCGCGCATAAAGATATGCAATGGTGCAACGCACTAACACGTTTGCAATTCGGCGGCGAACGCGGCTATGGTTGGGGTAAGACAGAATTGGTGCGTCTTGAGAAGGCCGACGATGTTTTCGGTTACGCCGTTGATTGCAGTGGTCATCAGGCAATGATCGCAGGCGAGGTCGAGCCGCTGGTCGGGCGCGAGTGGCATACGAACAACGGTGCAGGGCAGAGCTTGTCATTTACAGGTATTATGTATGTGCCAGGGAGCAGGGTTCTATCAGAGAAACAGCGTTTTACTATGGGCAACTTTGGAATCTGGAAGGTGCATACCAAATCATCATGCAGGGCTGGTTTCCCAACTCGCCCCTAGCAAATAATGTCCTTAACTCAACTCAACCAGTATCTGTGAGCGGGCAGGCTGTCGTAATCGTGGTGCCTGCTCCCATAAACGTTCGCGTTGCATTAAGCGAACAAACACATCAACCACCTGGGCATCCCAGTGAGTACCGCGACCTTCTTGAAGAATTTGCAGGGCCTGTTCAGGCGACAATGCCGGACGGTACGCCCGATCAGCGGTCAGTGCTTCAAAGGCATCGGCTACGGCAAGAATACGGGCGCCAAGTGGAATGTCGTCGCCGCGCAAGCCATACGGATAACCAGTGCCATCAATACGCTCGTGGTGCGCGGCAATAATTGGTAGAATGTCGCGTAAACCGCAGATCTGCTCAAGGATGCGAATTCCGATCTCTGGATGGGCCCGCATTTGAGCAGCCTCTTGTACTGAGAGTGGCCCTGGCTTGAGCAGCACATCATCGGGTACACCAATCTTACCGATGTCGTGCAGCAAACCTGCATAATGAATACGTTCAATCTCGTCGGCACTCAACCCCAACTCTTGAGCCAACCGTACTGCGTAGCGCGTCACCTGGCGAGAATGACCGTAGGTATACGCATCACGAGCCTCGATAGCACCGGCGAGTGCGGCAATCATCTGCTCGTATTGGTCTTTAAGGGCGCGATACAGACGAGAGTTGTCGAGTGCAGAGGCGATCTGTGAGGCAAAAACTTCAATTAAATGGCGGTCAGTAGCATCGAACGGTGGTTGCTCATTTCTAAGCGCGAGATCGAGCAGACCAATCGCCCGATCACGGCTCCTCAATATCACTTCGATCCGGTGATCAGGAGAGACTGAGGGGCGATCTATTAATTGACGATGGGCTACGCGCAGTGCCTCTTCACTCGTTTCTGCTAGCGTGAGCCGCAGCCCAGGCTCAGGCCCGGTAAGCGCAACCAGTGTCTCACCATCAGAATCGATGAGTGATAAACCAATATGGCTCGGGGTAAAACGACGACCGATAAACTCGATCAAACGAGCAGTCTGTTCTGCAATGTCGAGCGACGTTGCAATCGCCTGACTGAATTGATACATCAAGACTAAATCCGAAAGGCGTTCTTTTTCGCGTCGGACACGCTGCAACTCGATTGCAGTGCGAATTGTTTTCTGCAACTGCTCGGCATCTATCGGTTTAGCAATGTAATCCAGGGCACCGAGCTTTAGTGCTTCACGGGCGGTTTCCACCGTCGCATGCGCAGTCATTACGATCGCATCCGTGTGTAGGTAGTAGGTACGTAGATGCTTTACCAACTCAATGCCATCAACATGAGGCATTTGTAGATCAGTTAGCACCAGATCAAACGATTGTTCACGCAGTATCTCAATAGCCGACAGACCATGCTCAACGGCGGCTACATCGTAGTCACGACGGAGGAGCAGACGACAAAACTCACGGACATTTATTTCGTCGTCCACAATAAGGATTCGGGGGCGGGGTGATGAAGCATTTACGTAATCCGCCATAGGAGGATCTCCTCAGACATCCATATCCAGGTGAGGCAGGTGACCGGACATTTCAAGAAGAGTCTAATCGAGCGAGATTGCAGTAACCCTACAGCAGTCGCACATCTGATGACAGAATTGACACCGAGATCTAAATTGACCAGGCGAACCATGCCTGTATTATTAATAGTATAAACAGCGTCTGAATGCTTACGATCCACTTTGGGAACGACGGGCAAAATAGTTTGCTAATCGTCGTTCAAGCTCATCGAAGTCAAATGGCTTGGTTAAATATTCGTTAACACCGGCCCGAAATGCGTTCCGTTCAGTATCAGGAGTACCAAAGGCGGTGACCATAATCACATACACCTGAGATTGATTTTGGCGAAGCGTGCGCACCAATTCAATTCCACCCATGCGTGCCATGTTCATGTCGGTAATGATAACATCGCAATCGTGTACGGCCAGCTTTTCCAGGGCATCAACGCCGTCTTCAGCTTCGATAACGTTATAGCCACTATTGTGTAGGAGAAATCGGTAGAGACGGCGCGTTGCAGAATCATCTTCGACAACCATTATTGTGGGTGGCACAGCGTTTTCTCCTCGATGGTACGAACATTCCCCTACTACTGAACGTGAGCCAGGTTCTCTTTTAGGATGTTTGCCGAACGCTGAAAAAGGGCCACTTCCTGTTCAGACAAGGGCAAGTTCAACACCTCTTCAGCCCCATCGCGGCCAACAATAGTGGGCAGGCTGATAGCAATCCCACTCACTCCATACTGGCCGGTCATCAGACTACTGATGGTCATGACGGTGTGTTGATCGCGCAGCACAGCCTCAGCAATTGCTAGCAAGCCTAATCCGATCGCGTAATAGGTAGCCCGTTTACGCTTGATAATCTCGTAAGCGGCATTGCGCGTCTGTTCAAGAATGGCATCAAGCGCAGCCTGATCATAACCCTGTCCATTCGCACCGACAAAATCAACCAGTCTGACACCGGCAATGTTCGCCAGACTCCAGAGTGCCAGCTCGCTATCACCGTGTTCACCGACGATGTAGGCATGAACGGAACGTGGATCGACGCCGTAGTGCTGACCAAGGAGATAGCGGAACCGAGCGGTATCGAGGATAGTTCCTGAACCAATCACGCGATGGGCAGTCGGTCCGGCCAGTTGCGCACCGATGGTTGTTAGAATATCAACCGGATTGGTAGCGACAACGATAACTCCATCATCGTTAACTGCCAGAATGCGGGGTACGATGTCACGGAAGATAGCTGCGTTGCGGCTCAGCAGATCGAGACGGGTTTCACCAGGTCGTTGATTAGCACCGGCAGCAATCACGATGAGATCAGCCCCGCTGAGGTCGTCGTAACTACCGGCGTAAATTCGCATTGGCCGCACGAAGGGTAAGCCGTGATTAAGATCCATGGCTTCACCTTCAGCGCGGGCATGGTCTATATCAATCAGCACCAGTTCGTTGGCCAGACTACGCTGCATTAGCGCATACGCAAAGGAGGTACCGACCATACCGGTTCCTACCACGCCAACTTTGCCGGTGCGTTTCCGTAAACTCATAGAAAGCCTCCTTAGTTCCTTATTGCTCTAATATCATACCATATCGAACCGGAGATTGTGTATGCACAAAGGGGTACATGGCTAATGCCAGTGCGCTGAGAGTAGCATAGCACTAACCAGCAAGCGAGAGGTTACGAATTTGTTATTTTGGGGATATCAATACTGACAACGTCCTAACGATACGCAGCCAGGTCACGCTCTTCGATGGTCGGCATATAGCGTGACATTTCCACCATCTTAAAAATCTTTTGATGGTGAGGCGTTACGTTCATGGCAAAAAGCTGATAACCGGCCTTACGGGCACTCACCACAAACTTGAGAAGCGCCGAAATACCTGCCGAATTGATAAACGAAACCTCACTAAAATCGAGCACGGTAATCGGTCGCATCTCGCGACATTCCGCTGCAATAGCGGCAGCAGAGATGGCATCAACGCTGGTTGTCAGAATGTGGAGGATCACTACGTCGCCAAATTCTTCACGTCGAATAATGTCGCTCATTGTTGACGTTCCTTCCGATACAGACGAAGGGTAAGCACCGTTCCTTGCTGGGATGATTCGATTTCGTAATCATCAACCAGCGCACTGATCAGATACATCCCAAAGCCACGGAGATAGCCAGCCTCAAGCGTTTCATCATCAATGACACGCCGGGCGACATTGATTCGCTCAATACCCTCACCCTGGTCGCTAATCCGAATTTCGATCTTTTCACCGTCGATGTCAAACGTTACTTCGACCAACTTGGCGGTATCACCGCGATTACCGTGGTCAATAGCATTATTGACTGCTTCGCTCACGGCCAACTTAAGGTCTTCGACTTGTTCAGGGCTGAAGCCAGCCGCACTGCCCACTTCAGCAGCGCTGGCCCGCACTACTCGTTCAAAGATTGGAATTGATGGAATTCGTAGCTCTACTCGTTGCATGCCACTGCCTCTATGCGCGTTGTTCGCCTCATTTCTCTATCAGTGTACCGACAACGACGAACCATAGCATTGCCAATTACGACGATAACTGCCGCGTCGGAAGCGGTTGGGATCGGGTTGATCCATTCATCGTTGACGCCTGGCGAACTAGATGATCATATCGACGCAGGTAGGCTTTACCCAGTGACGTATTGCCGATTTGCAGATAACAGGCGCCCAGGTAATACAGAGCCTGCGCATGACGTGGATTGCGGCGCAATACCTTTTCAAATAGTGGAATGGCTCGTGTCGGTTCAAGCAATTCTTTGTAGCATAGCCCCAGCATAAACTGGGTCTCCAGATCGTCTGGCCACTGTTCAAGGACTTGCTGAAACTCACGTGCTGCCAGGTCATAACGACCGCGCCGGATGTACATGTAGCCAAGATCAAAACGCAAGGAGTGCGCATCGGGAGCCAGTTGCACCGCTTTACGCCAGGCCGCCAGCGCCCACGTATCTTGCCCTAACGTATTGTACACAAAACCGAGCAAGTAATGGGCCTGGGCATCGGTCGGCATGAGTTGCACAGCACGTTCGAAAGCACGAGCGGCTTGGGCATTCATCCCTAGGTCGTAGAGCAGTTTGCCCATCTGTAAAAAGAGTTGACCGTGGTGTGGATGCAGACGTGCGCAGGCGAAGAGAATTTCGTAAGCCTGTTTTGGTTTCTTCTGTAAACGCAAGATAGCGCTCATCCGCAAACGAGCATCGACATAATGGCGATGTTGTGGTGGCACTTGTTCGTATTCTGCGTATGCTTCATCGAAGCGGCGCTGACGGGCCAGCAAATTACCAAGCAGGTAGCGAGCTGCATACTCCTGAGGACGCCACTGCAACAATGCGCGGTAAATACGCTCGGCTTCTTCTTCGTAGCCTTGCTGCTTGAGCGCCTGACTCAACCGATAGTACCACTGGGCAACCTCTTCTTCACTGCGATTGACCAACGGTTCATCGGGGAGTGGTTCGGGCGAGACGAAAGTTGGTTCGACTCGCAAGGCTTCAGCAAAACAGCGTTGTGCTAGCTCATAGGCGCCATGACTTTGGTGCATCAACCCCAGGTAATAGCGGGGTTCAGCGGCCTGGGGACGAGCATTGCAGGCACTACTGAAATGAATGTAGGCACGTCCGGCATCATCAATTCGCTGATAACAACGGCCAAGGGCAAAGTGGGCTTCGTACAGATTGGGATTGTATTCGAGGGTCTCCTTGAACGCGGCAATCGCCCGATCAATCTGACCAAGAGCAGCAAACGCAACACCTAGGTTGTAATGGGCTTCGGCCAGTTGTGGATCGGTCTGCACTGCCTCAAGATATTCGCGTAACGCCTCTTCCCAGTGGTCTTGAAATGCCAGTGAGTTCCCGATATATAAATAGATTATGGCCCGCTCGCGCTCGAAAATCTGGGCCTGTTCTTCACCATCGACATACGCGGCAATTAAAGCGGCCTTGAAATGCTCAATCGCATCGGCATACGCTGCCCGCAGATACGAGCGCATACCCTGACTGAAAGCTGCACCGAGCCGTGTCCCGGCCATAAAACGTTCACTGCCGGCAAAGGTGTCAAGGTCGAGGGGCATAAATTGTAATTCATTGGTTGAAGCCATAGCGCACCTCGGCAACCGAATTATGCTGATCTCTACTATAGCATGCTCCTCGCCGCTCGTATATGGTAGAATCGTCATGTAAAAATTACGACAATATGTAGTTTTATTTATCTGTACACGATGAACTATAGTAAAGGATAGCAATATTGTCGCAGTATTGTCTACACGATTCGTAGCAATTGCACATTACGTTCTCGTAACTTCCTGCCTATTCCACGCGACATTCAAGGGCTATAGACAGTCAAGGAAACCCCTGTAACTTCCCTTTACGTGGATTCGCAACGGTTTCAGTTTTTGGTCGAGTTCATTAATGACCAGCTTTCACACCCTGACAATGATCGCTGATTTGTGAGCGTGATCAAAAACCTGGGCTTTTGATAAGATTTGATAATGGTGCGCAATATCCGGTTTTGGGGCCTGTGCTGCGGAGCACGCTCGGCGGCCCTCACCTTCCCCCCAGCCCCCTTCCTCTCCCGCGCTGCGGGAGAGGAA
>JAGHYT010000163.1:0-7943 GCA_017743535.1 Chloroflexus sp. | reverse complement strand
CGACGGTGGTGCAGCAGGCGGCGGAAGCCGAGGCGCGAGCGCGACAGGAAGCGGCAGCACGGGCCGAGGCGGAAGAACAGGCCCGACGCGAAGCGGCAGCACGGGCCGAGGCGGAAGAACAGGCCCGACGGGAAGCGGCAGCGCGGGCGGAGGCGGAAGCGCTGGCGCGTGCAGCGGCGGAGCAAGCACGAGCGGCGACGGAACAAGCGCAACGGGAAGTAGCAGCGCGGGCAGAGCTTGAAGCCCGTCTGCGCCAGCTTGAAGCCGAGTTGCGGCGTTTGCATGGTTTAGAAGAATGAAACAGCAACGGGTCTTATCGCCGGGAAAACCTATTGTCCCTGTAGGACTTCCGTGGTTACGGCAAAGGCTTGCGCCCATAGCCCATGCGAGGTGAAGCCCTGCGTGACAGCGTCGCTGCGGAAAGGAGGGTTTGATGTTTTGTAAATTGTGTTGGTCTTCAGGAATCTGGTAATATGTGCAATATAGTATACTAAACAGGTCATATTCGTTGCTGATCACGTTGGCAAGTTCCTATGAACGATCAAAGTTACTTCGGCAGAGTTGCCAGTTGGAAGCAGAAAGAAGGATACGGCTTTATCACTTCACCAAGTCATCAAGGTGACATCTTTTTTCATATTCGCGATACCTTCGACCGCAACTGGCAGCCGCATCCAGGTGAAACGGTCAAATTTACTGTTCAGCTCGATGCTCAGGGGCGATTACGGGCAGTCAATGTACGAACACAGTCGGCAGCGCCACAGATTGTCGGATCGGTTTCTAGTTTTGATACCGTGTTGGCCTTGTTGGTCGTTGGCGCATTTGTGATCTTGTTGGGGCTTGCAGTATTCGCAATGGTAATGCCATCATGGGTTGTTGGGTGGTATCTGGCGTGCAGTGCGGTGACGCTGATGCTATACCAAGAAGATAAGCAACGAGCACGATTTGGGGTTTGGCGTATCCGTGAACAGACTCTCCATGCATGGGAGCTGTTAGGGGGATGGCCTGGTGCACTGCTTGCGCAGCAGCTCTTTCGACATAAAATCAGTAAGTCTTCGTATGCCAGATATTTTTGGGGTATCGTAAGTTTGCATATTGGAGGGATTCTCTTGTATCTGGCGATTACGCTATTTGTTTTGTAACGGATGTATCGAGTTGGCGATGCTGGTGGGAGATGGGTTCTCAATCCACCTCTCCTGAGGTGGTGAACAGGACGTGCTGTGCTTAGGGTGATGCAAGATAGTACATTGCGCGTTCCAATGCCAGGAAAAGTATCTTTAAGCAAGCCTTTTGTCAGTTCCTAAGCGATTGTCACGACAGAAAGTGGTCGAAGAGACCAACTGGCGGGCAGGGTGGGATTCGAACCCACGACAGCGTTTCCGCTGTACGGCATTTCCAGTGCCGCGCACTAGACCAACTATGCGACCTGCCCTTTCGATTGCGATATTACCACATTGTGTAACGCCGTGCAAGTGTGTTCTGAACACTTACAAAGGTTTCTCAGCAGCTACCGGTTTCCGCGCCGGTGAAGCAATGCTTCAACTTTTTCACGGAAGCGGTTGAAGTCAATCGGTTTGGTCTCAAAGTCATCACAACCAGCATCTAGTGAGCGTGTCCGATCTTCGGTGAGAGCGTAAGCAGTCAGTGCCAGGATCGGAATATGACTGGTGGCTGGTTGCGATTTAATACGGTGGGTGGCCTGCCAGCCATTGAGCACGGGTAATCCCATATCCATCACGATCAGATCGGGCAGCATGCTGCGGGCGAGGGCAACACCCTGAGCGCCATCGACTGCCAAAATTGGTTCGTGCCCCATCAATTCTACCAGTCGTGCGATCAGATCGCGATTGTTAACATCATCTTCTACGATAAGAATTTTTGCCATCGTTTACCCTGCCTTGTTACTGAGTAAAGGCTTGTTCTGGGACAGTAGCCGTCGCAAATGATCGATCATTTGCTCCAGGTTTAATTCTGCTTTGCGTTGAATCATGCTTACACTGGCTGCCAGTCGCTGTCGTTCATCAGCAGTTAGATCATGAGCCGTCATCAAGATTACCGGAATATTTTTCCCATATGAATGGCTTCGTAATTGTTCAAGCAGTTGTAGCCCATCCATACCAGGCAACATATAATCAAGTAATATCAGCGTTGGTGGTCGGCTTAGTGCGGCGGCAAGACCGGTTCCACCATCGAAGGCGACTTCTACCGACCAGCCGACGGTTCGTAGGTTTTGAGCGAACAATTCGGCGAGTGCTGGATCATCTTCAACCAGCAAAATATATGGTGTTAAAACTTCGGCTTTGGGTTGGTAGAAACGTCTGACAGTGCTGATCAATCTGTTCGGCTCGACAGGCTTGACCAAATATTCGTCGACTGAGAGGGTCAGACCGTGCTGAGCCTGGTCATCAATCGTTAGCACAACGATTGGGATATGAGATAGCTCTGGGTTTTCACGCAGCCGCGCCAACACTTCGAGGCCGTGCAAATCGGGTAATTTTAGATCGAGGACGATCACCTCAGGGATGAGAGCGGCAGCCAGTTGCAGACCTTCAGTACCGGTCTCAGCAGTAACGATAGTCGCTTCAGTAGCCGGTATGAGTCGACGCAACATATCGCTCATTGTTGGATCATCGTCGATAATCAGTAAAACAGCATTTTTGGCCGTTACTGTCGAGGCGGTCCTGTCAGTCGTGATTGGTGCTGGGATTGCAGAAAGACTGGGCGCGTCCAGGTCTGATGTCGAAGAGATTGCATTAAGTTCGGCAGGGACTTCGATTGTAAATGTTGATCCGAATCCAACAGTGCTTTCGACCGTAATTCTGCCACCGATAAGCGCACATAAACGCTGACTCAAGGCCAGACCCAGGCCGGTGCCACCGTATTTTCGGGTGGGTGTATCATCAACCTGCGAAAACGCTTTGAACAGCTTATCTAGTTTGTCGGCGGGGATGCCAATACCGGTATCAGTAACGGCAAAGCGGAACCACTTCTGCTCATTCTCATAATAATGGCTCACGGTTAAGGTTATCTCACCATCTTCAGTAAACTTTGCGGCATTACTTAACAGATTGATCAATGCCTGGCGCACCTTGGTTGCATCACTGTTTAGAATACCAATATCTGGTGGACAATTAATCTGTAGGTGATTCCGATTCTTCTCGATTTGGGGCAGAACCGCATTCACGGCAGAGTATACCAAATCTGCCACATCGGCATACTCGATGCTGACCGTCATTCGACCGGCTTCAATACGGGAAATATCAAGAATGTCGTTAATAAGGGCAAGGAGATGCGTACCGGCAGCACGAATACGTCCGACATCGTGGGCGACCGTATCATATATCCCCTGACTGATTAATTGTTCCAGTAGTTGGCTGTAGCCGATAATTGCCGTCAAAGGAGTACGCAACTCATGACTCATTGTGGCAAGAAAGGTACTCTTCGCTCGTGAAGCTGCTTCAGCAGCGTCGCGTGCCCGTATCAGTTCTTGCTCGATCCGGAGCCGTTGCTGGATCTCGGTTTTCAGACTTTCGGTCTGGCGAGCAATTTCAAGGTTGCGGGCATGCAACTGGTGCATCATCGTGTTGAAGGCACTGGCGACCTGAGCCAGTTCATACTCAGGCGGGACGACCAGCGGGTGGGTGAGGTCACCGCTACCAACTCGTTCAGCACCTTGTCGGAGTGCATCCAGAACGCGGAAGATGAAGCGATCGAGCAGATAATTTATGCTCAGCAGGATGAGCGCACCAAAAAGGAATAGACTGATAGTGACAACAATTCCGGCCCGCGTCGATAGCTCAGTGGCTTCATTTTCAGGTATTTCGGTCACTAATCGCCAAGGGGTACCGGGAATATTCAGCGCGACGCCGAGAGTCTCTTGTTGAAAGCGATTAATGTAGAAGCGCTGGTTACCATCGGGTGGAAAGGTACGAAATTCTGGACGTTCACTTATGCTAGTATTAGCAAGGACAACTTGCGGATCAGGATGGGCAATAATGAAGCCAAGATCATCGACGATATAGGCATGCCCGGTACGGCCAAACCGGATCGTCGCTACAGTTTCCCACAACAAATTCATCCGTAACCGACCGGCAACGACTCCGCCATCACTCGCCGGCATCGACAAAATAATGTACGGCTCACTAGTAGCGGTAATGAACAGCGGGCTAAGGTAATTGTTTCCCTTGCGCGCCTGTTGGAACCAGTTTGCGAGTGGAATGGTAGCCAGATTGGTTAGGATAGATTGATCACGGCTGGTCGACGCGATGACACGACCGCTTGCATCGACACGGACAATCTCGATCCAGGCGGGAATACGGTTAAGAATTTCAGGTAATAATTCAGGTGATTGCCGAATCTGTTGAACCGATAATGCTCCCACCAGGCTGAGCGTATCTTCAACTCGCAGCAGAAAGTCATCGATTGTGCGAACTGCATACTGAGCTGCTTCGCGTTGCCGACCGGCCCATCCCTCCTGTTCAACCGTTTCGATATATCGGAAAACACCGTAAGCTGCTATCACCAATATTGATAGCATACTTAGACTTAGAAAGAGTAATAATTTAGCCCGTAAACTGGTTTTAATCGATTGTTGCCAGCGTTGTAACGGTTGCACAGATGACCTCGTTAGTGTGAACAGGGTGTTGATCAACAGCATATTTAGCATGGTAGAACGTCATATAGGCTTGTATGTGATGAAGATGAAAATGAAATCTAATCATTAGCAAAAATGACTCCACTGCAAAAAGGTGATCTTTCCACCACAGAGACCACGGAGATCGCAGAGACTAAAGATAATTTTATCTTTCATTGAACATAGGGTTGTGCACATTTTTCTTCCATGCGCCCAATGGCCAAAACTTATTCATAACCCTTACACGCTCTGTGTACTCTGTGTGCTCCGTGGTGAGTTTTTGCAGTGCACTCAAAAATATCTTGATTACGGTTTTCCCTCGATGAAAATATTATATATTTCATTGTAGATAGCTTGGGTTTGTGGATCAAGTGGCATTTCCAATTCGGCATTACGTAACATGGTAGGTGAGGGAAAAACGACTGTATTATTGCGCAATGCCGGATCAATGAACGGTAACGACAATTCATTGGCGGTTGCCGTCTTTGTCTCGTTGGTTACGAGCGCGCTTATAGCTGGTTGCAGCACAAAGTTGATAAAACGTTCAGCCAATACTTTTTGGGTACTATGTGTTGGCACTACGAAAGTATCAACCCAAAGGATTGTCCCCTCAGCAGGGATCACAAACATTATCTGATCGGTTTGGGCCTGGGCATCGAGCGCATCATAAGCCCAACCAAGGGCGACAACATAATCGCCGGAAATAAGGTATGGCGTCACGACCTCATATCCTTCTTCAACCATCGTCATCCGGCGAGCCAGTTCAGGAGCATGCTCGCGGGCAAGCGCCAGTTGATGAGGGTCGGTCGTATTGATTGAATACCCTAACGATTTCAGCAGAACACTCACTGTATCGCGTGGAATTGGCCAGAGCACAATTTTCCCTGCAAGTGTCGGATCCCATAAATCGGCCCAGCTCGTGATCGGTTTATCAACCAGATCGGTACGTACCAGTAAGCCGGTAATACCCCATTGATAAACGATTGAGTAGCGACCGCCAGGATCATACACCAGATCGCGGAAGTCAATCCTGATATTACGTGCATTGGGAATATTTTCGTAATTTAGAGGGACTATTTTTCCGGTAGCAATCAATGTGGGAATAAATGGACTGTTTATGATCATGAGATCACAAGACTTACCCTGGTCTAATGCTGCTAGTGCCTGTTCAGGTGTGTCGTAACCGATGTATTCAACCGCAATTCCAGTCTCAGCATGAAACGTGTCGAGCAATTGTTGGGGCATGTAGCCAACCCAACCCATAATAACCAGTTTTGATGTGGTTGTTGATGCCGAACCAGGTTCTAGTGAGCAGGCAATCAACAGGATGACCGGAATTGCCAGAAAAAATCGCACGGTCGTTCTCCAGGGAAGCCAAAATACTTTTTCAGTATATCACTGAGTGATTACCAAGATGTGTTTTTGCTGAAAAGTAAGATAAGCTTCCATAGATTGTGTCTAAAACCCGTGGTATCAGGGGCGTGGCTTTAGACTGCGGGCGGGTTCACAACCCGCCCCGACCGGTGAACCGTTCGCTTGCGTTAATCAGCATTATCAATCTGAGCGCGTTGCAGTGTCCCGCTGTAATCGATGTAAACACTCTTCCATTCGGAAAAGACATCGAGCATCGTTGGCCCAGCTTCGCGGTGACCGTTACCAGTTGCTTTAACACCACCAAATGGCAGATGGATTTCGGCGCCGATGGTGGGGGCGTTGATGTACACGATACCGGCCTGAAGCGCGTGCATAGCCCGGAAAGCAGCGTTGATGTCGCGCGTGTAGATTGCAGAGCTGAGGCCGTAAGCAACGTCGTTGGCAATAGTGATCGCTTCATCGAGGCTATCGACTTCGATCACACTGAGAACAGGCCCGAAAATCTCTTCACGAGCGATCCGCATGTGAGGTGTAACGTTGGTAAAAACGGTAGGCGCGATAAAGTAGCCATAATCGTAGTCGCCGCCGGTAAGTCGGTAACCACCGCACAGCAGCGTGGCGCCTTCTTGTTTGCCGATTTCGATGTAGTTTAGCACCCGCTGCAACTGCTTTTCATTGACCAGTGGCCCCATCTCGGTAGCCGGGTCGAGGCCATTGCCTACGCGCAGTGACTGAGCACGCGCCACAATCCGATCGACCAATTCGCGGGCAACGGCGCGGTGGACAATTAGGCGGCTGGTGGCAGTACAGCGTTGGCCAGTGGTGCCAAAGGCTGCCCACAAGACGCCATCGAGCGCCAGGTCGAGATCGGCGTCGGGCATCACAATTAATGGGTTCTTGCCGCCCATTTCCAGGCTGACCCGTTTGATCCGGCGAGCACCCAGTTCGTATACCAGCCGACCGGTTTCGGTGCTGCCGGTGAAGGAAATGACCGGTACATCGGGATGTTCGACCAGCGGTTGACCGGCCTTTGGCCCATAGCCAGTGACGATGTTGACCACACCGGGAGGTAACCCGGCTTCCATCAGGCACTGCACCAGATTATACGTACTGGCCGAGGCATCTTCACCCGGTTTAATCACAACCGTGTTGCCACAGACGATGGCGGGCAGCATCTTCCAGGATGCAATAGCCATTGGAAAGTTCCACGGCGTGATCAGGCCAACTACACCGATTGGCTGCCGAATACTCATCTGAAACTTGTTGGGCAATTCGGAAGGGGTTGTCACCCCAAACATTCGCCGCCCCTCACTACCGGCGTACTGCGCCATTCCGATCGCCTCGACAATATCGCCGCCAGCCTCGAAAAGCGGTTTGCCCATCTCGCGAGTGAGATCACGACTGTACTGCTCTTTACGGGCTTGAAGAAGTTCAGCAGCTCGCAGCAAAATCTCACCACGCTTTGGTGCTGGCACCTTGCTCCAATGGGGGAAAGCTGCTTTAGCCGCTTCAACAGCCGCATGGACATCACGCTCATCGCTGTCGGCGAATACACCCACCAGATCGCGAGTATCGGCAGGATTGCGTCGCTCAAAGGTTTTTCCACTCTGAGCGGGAACGAATTCACCACCGATCAAGTTATGAAATACACGCCCTTCGGACATCATCGTCCTCCTCAATCGTTCAAAGAATCGCTATTACCTGGTAACAGTGTGATTATAGCATGTTGTAAGTTATGGTATGCTGTTACAGATTATGAGTGATCAAGAGGGGATGAATGCAATGGCCGATCTGGAAATGCGTGTAGCGGTTGCTAAAGTTCCCCGGTATGGTGATATTGAGAGTGGTGATACGCTCGAGACGATTGAGCGTCTGGGTGGTGGGTTTTCGTTTGTTCTGGTTGATGGGCAGGGCAGTGGCCGCAGTGCCAAAACGTTGT
>JAGHYT010000162.1:0-7956 GCA_017743535.1 Chloroflexus sp. | reverse complement strand
TGGTCATAGGTGTTCTAGCTCTTCCCGGGGTGAGGAAGAATGAGCGCAGGCCAATTGCTTTCAGAGCATTAAGAGCGTGATCAAGAACCCGGATTTCGCATCGGGCACGTACCATGCCCGGGCAACCATTTGGGAGGTTGACAATATTCATTCGCTCCCGCGCCCCACGTTCCCCCTTCCTCTCCCCCAAGGGGAGAGGAAGGAGGTTAGGGGGAAGGTGAGGGATGCCAATCACAGAGGAGACGCATGCGCTACCTGCCGACGCTTCCCATCAGAAAACCCCGGTAAAAGAAATGATCGGGCGTCTTGGGCATCAGAGATACAACTGTAGGCATAGACCCAGAGGGTCACAGCAGCACTACCTAACAGGACTCATCCGTCATGAACATGACGACAGGATAGCCGGCTAGGCACTAAAACCCGAACCCAGCATATCACCCCACATCAATCGGCTGCGCAATCGTTCGGCTGATCTTGGTGGTGATTCCGCGGCGACCACTCTTTTTCTTCTACAATGATTTCAATAGTCTTAAACCGGCGTCCACTTTCAGGGTCGTACCGATAACGAACGCAGACAAGCTTATCTCCATACATCGCTTGCAGCTTCTTAGTACCGCGCTGGCCGGGTTTCAATTTGAGACGAGTGCGCATTGGTGGCTCCGTGGCATATTAGCGACAGCTCTTTGTCGTACTATACCGATCTGTGTTACCATATCATTACCGCAGCGCTGGTATATACCCGACACTATTTTTTCTGATTACGATGCACTTTCCACCAGAGGTAGCTGACGTGCTTCGCCGGCCAGCAATGTCTGAGCAGCCGCTGCAACAAAACCACGGAAGAGCGGGTGTGGTTTGCCCGGACGTGATTGGAATTCGGGGTGGAATTGACTGGCTACATACCAGGGATGATCACGCAATTCAATGATCTCAACCAGGCGCTTGTCTGGTGACACACCGCTGATAACCAGACCGGCCGCTTCAAGGATGGCCCGGTAACGGTTATTGAACTCGAAGCGATGACGGTGCCGTTCTTCTACCCGGTTACAACCGTAAGCGGCATGTGCTCGCGTTCCCGGTATCAGTTCACAAGGGTAGAGACCCAGACGCATCGTGCCGCCCTTCTCGGTAATATCACGTTGATCGGGCATCAAATCGATGACCGGATGAGCAGTCTGCGGATTGAATTCAGTACTATTCACATCATGAGTGCCGAGGACGTGACGTGCAAAGGCAATGGTAGCGCATTGCATACCTAGACAGAGGCCGAGGTAAGGGATGCCATGCACCCTGGCATAGTCAGCAGCCGCAATCTTCCCCTCAATCCCTCGCTCACCGAATCCACCCGGTACCAGAATACCGTAGACGCCTGCTAGCAAGCGGGCTGCACCCTCGCGTTCTACCTCTTCAGCCGAGACCCAACGAATATCGATATCTATCGATTGCTCAAGACCGGCATGATGGAGGGCTTCAACAACGCTAATGTAAGCGTCGTGCAGCTCAACATATTTCCCGACAAGGGCAATCGGTAAGCGACGCTTCTCCTGCCGGATGCGGGCGACCAGTGCACGCCACTCTTCTAGGTCAGGCGGGTTCGCCGGCAGTCCTAACCGTTCGACTAAATATTCACCCAGGCCCATATCTTCGAGGACCAGTGGTACTTCGTAGATTGAGTCAACGGTCGGTACCGGAATCACAGCGCGCACATCAACGTCGGCGAAAAAGGCGATCTTCTCGCGAATCTCATCATCAATAGGACGATCAGCCCGGCAAAGAATAATATCGGCGCTAATCCCGACATTGCGGAGAGCCATCACCGAGTGTTGCGTCGGTTTCGTCTTCAGTTCGCCGGTGCTGATGTGCGGCAAGAGGGTAACGTGAATATAGAGAATGTTGTCACGTCCAACATCTTTCCGCATCTGACGGATTGCCTCGAGGAAGGGAAGACTCTCGATATCGCCGACAGTGCCACCAATTTCAACGATCACCACATCAGCCTGGCTGCTCCGTGCCAGTGCTCCAATACGGGCCTTGATCTCGTTGGTTATGTGTGGGATTACCTGAATCGTGCCACCAAGGTAATCTCCTCGTCGCTCTTTCGCAATTACTGCCGAGTAGATTTGGCCGGTGGTGACGTTGCTCAATCGGCTCAGGTTCACATCAATAAACCGTTCATAATGCCCAAGATCGAGGTCGGTCTCTGCGCCATCAGCCGTGACGAAGACTTCACCATGCTGATACGGTGACATCGTGCCCGGATCAACGTTGAGGTAGGGATCGAGCTTCATAACGGAAACCGAGAACCCACGGCTCTTCAACAAGCGACCGATGGAGGCAACACCAATCCCTTTCCCTACCGAAGAAACAACCCCACCAGTAACAAAAATGTACTTGGTCATAGCACATTACTCCCTGTTCTAAAGATTTGTGGGTCGGTCAACCTTCGGGTTGAACCGACCCACACTGGCTCTCTTCTCGTTGTGTCAAATACGATTGCATCCCGAACAATCGGTATCTGCCGACGATTTGAACTGGATGTAACTGTCTTTGCGCTACCGTTTAAGCGTGTGTCTGAAGTCTTCTCTTCCCCCTGTGTTCAGTATCTCTGTCCCTCATTCATAGGAGAAGCAGAAGATGAATGATGCAGGTCACACGCTGTTGTACTTCAATAGCTAAGTATACCACAAATGGCCCTATGCACTATCCGTGTATCGGGCGAAGAAAAACGATCCTGGTCTGCTCTTCATCCTCCGGCAAGGCATTGGCATTGATCACAAACTTATCTTCAGCGGTATACTCTTTCAATCCCATCTCGCTGATAAACCGCTCGATTGGGGCCAGCGGTGGATCGAAATTGGTTTGCCCCATTGCATAGTGCATTGGTATCACAAAGCGTGGCTCGATTTGGCTGATAACATTACTGGCCAGTGCTGGCCCAATCGTCTCACCACCACCAACCGGGACAAACAGCACATCAACATTTGAGCCAATCTCTTCGAGCTGGCTCGTCGTTAGCTCGTGACCAAGGTCGCCAAGGTGACAGAAGACCAGGTCATCGAGGTGAATGATGTACACCGTATTGAAACCACGTTCAGCACCCTTCACCTGATCATGAAAGGTACGCACACCGGTAATCAAGACCCCGCCAATCTCGTATTCGCCGGGACCATCAACAACAAAAACGCGATCACGCAGGGGACGCACCGCACTGGAATTGTCGTGATCGGGATGGTGATGACTTACAGTCACAATAGATGCTGTTGGGCGTCCGAGATCGAAACCGATAGAACGATGATAGGGATCGCAAACGATCGTGCCATCCCGACCGCGAATTCGGAAACAAGCATGACCGAGAAATTGCACTTCTGGCATAGAACTCCTTACGCTGCCTCGTGAAAACGGTTAGGATACCTCTTAAAAATACGTCGGAACCATGCTCCTCTTGTCTGGAAACGCGGGCCTCGGACCCGCGAACTGTCGTGAGTGGAGATATTGTCTTTCTATTTTCCTCACTTTGCGGCTGCGCAGTACACGGCTTGCGCCACCCTTACCCTCTCTGGCCACAGCTCTTTCACACGGTGAAAGGACGGGAGAGCGTGAATGAAGGTTTAGAACCTACCCCTACCACTCAACCCTGTTTCTCAACTCCTATCTACTCTTTCCGCTCATACGACCGCCAGGCATGAAAAAAACCTGGAAAAGTCCAATCAAAGGTGTACAAGTATTGATCTGTTTCAAGCTGCCATAGCATGTATTGTATATTGTATGTGGAATACTGTTATATAGAAAGCCTCTGATCTCACCCGTATTTCTCACAGCGGTATCCCATTGCTGAAGATGACCTGCAAGTCTCAACACCCTAATTATAACAGGTACATTATATTGATGATCGTGGAACGGTTGTTTTCATCTTTCAGAAAGGTCTCGAAGATGTTCACCATTAATGGAGGAGGAGAGCCGGTTCTTTGGCGATCAAAACTGCTGTATTCTATACAATATTATGTAAACGTTTCATCATCACTTTTCAGAATGAAAACACGGTTACAAATATCGGATTTAGTGATACGCCCCGAAATAATCCCTTAAGTTCGTTATGCCGTTTGATGTCAATGGAGCCATAACTCGTCACTGCTTCGATCAGAAACAGACTGTTCTTAGTTTCGAGGTGTACAATCACATCAGGCATTTTGCCATGTTCATTAACAATTCAGTGCTGAGTCGTGTCATAAACTGCGCAATATACCATGGAGTAAAAAACTGACCATGTTCTGCCTGAGTCGCCTTGCTGTGGACTGCCGCCATACACGGCCATCAATAATATTCAAGGATGTTGTTCTGAAATGAGGAACCAACCAACATGTTCTTGCTCATAGTATCGGCTATAACGGCACTTACAAACAGGTGAGGAAGACAGATTCCATCTTCATGAGCTACGACACCATTGGTTTCTAAACACCTTTGCCGTTTTGGTGAAAAAGTATTGACCACAACAAACGCTAGTCATTGTCAGTATATTCTGACTTATCATCGGCTGGCCGCACCTCGCGCCATAAACGGACAAGTATCGGCCTGATCAGGTCGATTGCAAACCCACGGCGCAGTAAGTATCCACCCAAACGCCGTTGGAATGTATTCCAGTCGGGGCTGGCCGCGTATCGTGACAAAACGGCACGCGCAGCCATTTCGGCACGAGTTTCTTCATTGGACTCGTCCTCTTCACTACTCAGCGCTGACTCGATCAATGCCGGATCGATACCCTTTTGGCGAAGCTCGGCTCGTAACGCTTGTTCACCGCGACGAGACAGTGCCCGTCGCTGAGCGACCCAGCGGCTGGCGAAGTCGGCATCGTTGAGTAAGCCTAACTCCTGCAGGCGGGTAATGATCTGGGTACAAATCTCTTCGCTAAAGCCTTTACGCTGTAAAAAGCGATAGACCTCATAGCTGGAGCGTGCCCGTCGCTCGATCTGACGCAACGCCTGTTGCATTGCCTGATCAGCCTGTTCGCAGGCAACGAGTTGTGCCCAGCTCTGCTCATCAAGATAGACGCCGACAGCCAGACGGGTGCGGGCGAGGGTGTTGAGGCTGATCCCTATCGCAAATTCATTATCGATAAAGATATTGACGCGCTGGGGATCGTTATGCTGTTGGCGAATAGCAGTGACAGTTCCGACAGGCATGATGGTATGTCCGACACGCGCTTTTACCTATGCAGGAAGGGAAATGATTTCCTGTTCTGCCGTGAGATGGTTCATGGGCGAGATACTTTCGCCATTACAGGATTCTACCAATTCGTTGCATATCAGACGTCTTTCGGCAATCTGCTATTACAGGACGATCAGGTTTGAAACTGCGTCCCACCGGTACAGAGATGTTCAACGTCTTCAGAGTCCGTGCTGCGGAGCACGACTGGCATCCCTCACATTCTCCCTCCACTCCTTCTTCTCCCTGTGGAGGAAGGGTGAGATTGAAAGGGGTTGGAAAACAATCCTTATCGCTTACTTCTCTCTCTTGCCATCACTACTGCCAGGAAAGGAGAGAACGTTGAAAAGCCTTACTCCCAGTATGGAAACGATAGTCATTACCGAGAAGTGGTACGGTATCCATTAACAGGTTTCCAGCCAGGTTTCACATTGAACGACTACGACCTGGGCTTTTCGCTACTAACGTTGCAGAGACGTATCCTTCCCTAACCTCACGCTCTGGTAAGCTAGCATTATAAAGCACTTCTACCGTCACATACCTAATACCAATCCCGTTCGCGAAAACCGTGTATCTTGGTCGCGTGCCTCTGGATCGCTCCCTGCCCCCCACTTGCGGGGGTATTGGAGGGTACCAGCGGCGCTGTCAGGATGATACACGGCTTACGCAGACAGGATTGGTACAAGAGCATAATCAACAACCCGGATTTCTTACTGGGAACGTACCATTCCCGTACAACTACTGCGTTGGAAGGCCAATGTTCTGTTCCGCTATTCGTCGCACGTCCCCTCTGCCGAGCGGGCAGCGCTAGGTGCTACGCGAGACGGGTTGGGTGAGCAACGTTCACCCCGCGCTGCACCTTCTCCCTTCTGCTCCCCGTGGAGGAGCGGAAGGGAGCTAGGGGGAAAATGAGGGGCACCAAGCGTGCTCCGTAGCACCGGCCTTGAAACTGTCGAAACCCTGTTCTATCACGTCACGGAGCCGCATGCGTTGCCTGCCAGCGCTCCCCAAAACACTCTATTGCGTACCATTGTCGAGCCTCATCAACAGCTCAGGTTTTTGATCATGCTCTATGAAGAAGTACCTTTCCCTAACCTCACAGTATCGGTGAACTCTTCCTTTGAGCACACAAACGAGGAAGGGTTTGGAAAAATGCAGTCGATATTCACTGCAACGCACGTCATCGATACCGACGATCGTTCACTCCCTCGAACTGTCAATTTGGAAAGACGGCGGTTAATGTCCGTCGTAACGCAATGCTCATACCTTTATCAGTACCGGCTTTAGCAAGCGTTCCAACTGCACAGGCGAGCATTTGTAATCTCTCCACAAAGGCTGCCGACGTGTGCGTTACTCTTCAAAGATGGTGTCTTCATCAATATCAGCACTCGGTGCAATAACCGCCGGATTCGTCAGCGCCTGCGCCTTGATCAAGCGTTCGACCTCGTCGGTCAGGGCGGGATATTCTTCAAAAACTCACGGACATTCTCGCGCCCCTGGCCGAGACGATCCTCGCCAAGGTAGAACCAGGCGCCGCTCTTACGAATAATCCCCAGCTCGGTACCGATATCGATAATATTCCCTTCGCGGGAGATCCCTTCGTTTGCCAGAATATCGAATTCAGCCTGACGGAACGGTGGCGCAACTTTGTTTTTGATCACCTTAACCCGCACGCGCGAGCCAATCGCCTCCTGGCCTTGCTTGAGAGTCTCGATGCGGCGAATGTCGAGTCGTACTGAGGCATAGAACTTCAACGCCTGGCCGCCAGTCGTTGTTTCTGGCGAACCAAACATCACCCCAATCTTCATTCGTAGTTGGTTGATGAAGATAACAACTGTACGGCTCTTGCTGATTGCACCGGACAGCTTGCGCAAGGCCTGGCTCATCAAGCGGGCTTGCATACCGGGCATCGAGTCGCCCATCTCTCCTTCAATCTCGGCCCGAGGGACGAGGGCAGCTACCGAGTCGATAACAATGACATCAATCGCGTTCGAGCGCACCAGCATCTCGCAGATTTCTAGCGCTTGTTCACCGGTATCCGGTTGCGAGACGAGCAGATCGTCAATTTTAACCCCACACCGCGCCGCGTAGACTGGATCAAAGGCATGCTCGGCGTCGATAAAGGCACAGATACCACCCATCTTCTGCGCCTCTGCAATAATGTGCTGGGCCAGAGTAGTCTTGCCGCTGCTCTCGGGGCCAAAGATTTCGACAACGCGCCCTCGGGGGACGCCACCAATGCCCAGGGCGATGTCAAGAGCGATTGAACCGGTAGGGATGGCTTCGATAGCCAACCGGCTGCTCGCCTCGCCCATCTTCATAATCGAGCCTTTACCAAACTTGCGGTCGATCTGCGCCATCGTTGCCGCGAGCGCTTTTTCTTTCTCCGGGGTGATAGCCATCGCGGGCGCTCCTCCATTACTCTTGCTCACTCGTTTACTCCTCTTGCTATGCTGCCGATGGGGAGGGCGCTGTCAATGTTATTGCCTGCCCCGTACATATGTGCTATTATAGCACATATGTACGAATTCAGCAAGAGGGATCACACTGTTATTTGCCTCCCTATTAGTATAACGCGCTCATCGCTGTTTTGGTACACTTTTGTGTTGTTTCCAGGAGCGCCGTCTGGGACGCAACGGTGCTGCGCCCCGAATTACGGGTGGAATCCGATGGGCAGGTTGGGGTATGGCGCCGCCATTGGCGATCGTATTGCCACCGTTGGTACGATCATCCCAGCCATCATCCCCACCCCGATGC
>JAGHYT010000161.1:0-7986 GCA_017743535.1 Chloroflexus sp. | reverse complement strand
GCTTGCCCTGATCTCAGGGTATACTATCTTCAGTTGCCGTCTACCAAGAGGTGTTGCCATGTGGCTGGCCGTTATTGGGATCGTCATTAGTGTAGCGCTGGTGGGAAGTTTTATTGTAGACTGGCAGCGGATGCGTCGCATTCCGCGTCTGTCCCCTCCAAATTTGCCATCTGATCCACCGTTCGTTTCAATTTTGATCCCGGCGCGCAATGAAGAGCGCGGTATTGCCCGTTGTGTCAGAGGGGCGCTAGCACAACGTTATCCGCATTTTGAGGTGATCGTGGTTGACGATGGTTCAACCGATCAGACTCCGACAATTCTGGCTGATCTGGCCGCGGCCGATTCACGCTTACACCCGATTGCCGGAAAACCATTGCCGCCGGGTTGGGTGGGGAAATGTCATGCCTGCCAGCAGGCAAGTAGTGTTGCAAAGGGTGAGTGGCTCCTTTTTCTTGATGCTGACACTGCACCGGCCCCTGACCTTACCGCTGCACTGCTCTGCTATGCGCTGGCAACGAACGGTGATATGGTAACGATTTTCCCCTTCTTGGAACTCGAAACCTGGGCTGAACAATTAGTGCTGCCGCCGTTTGTGGCCTTGATCGTCTCGATCTTCCCGTTTGAGCGCCTCTCTCAACCTGACGTTCGTCCTGAAGAGGTGTTGGCCAATGGGCAATGTATCTTTGTGCGACGTGCTGCGTATGACGCAGTAGGTGGTCATAGCGCTGTACGTGGCGAGGTGCTAGAGGACGTTCGTCTCGGTCAGACCTTACGTGCTGCCGGGTTTACTGTGCGAGGGGCGATTGGCTTAGAGTATCTGAGGGTGCGGATGTACACGAATGCCGCTGAGGTGGTGGAAGGTTTGATGAAAAACGCTTCAGCGGGTTCGCGTAGTGGTGGCTGGCGATCGTTATTTGCGATGACAATGTTGCTCGCGCAGGCGTATGCGCCGTTGCTCTTGATGATAACCGGCTGGTCGTTAAGCGGTTGGGCAGGGAGTGTCGTTTTCCTAGCAGGTTTGCTTGCCTGGTTGGCTGGTCTGCTCTTTTGGGGCATGCTGTATCGGCGATTTTATCATCTTAACCCACTGTACGCTCTTCTCTGGCCCATCGGTTTGCTACTCTATTTGCTCATTGCCGGTTATGGGATTCTGCGTGTGCAGTTGGGGCAGGGAGTTACCTGGAAAGGGCGACGATATGCCGGTTAGGGTTGACCCCAACCCACACGGTCACCTGGGTGCGTGGGCCGCCGGCCCGCGTGTGCAGTGTGCGGCTGAAGCCTAGCGGTTGGTGCATCAGCGCTTCATCATCCCCGGCCCGTGCACGCCCACCCTTGCAAGCCCCCCGCAAGCGAGGGGTAGGGGGATAGCTGGCGGAACGTGCACTGTACGTCCATAGAGAGTGGGATGTCGGCCGGCGACCTGCGCACTAGGATACACGGTTCTAGCCGACAAGATTTGGCGTAAAGCTGCTTTCGCCTTTACCGCGATCAGGCCAGTTTGAAATCAATGTGCAGGAATTTACGGGTTACCGGGTGACGCTGCACAACGTAAATCACGACCGGGTAAGTTGTTCCCTCTATATCGAGATTGAACGATTCTCCCTTGGGCACGGTGCGAAAGATCTGCTCAAAATCGCGCTCACTGATTTGAATAGCGGTGGTTTCAACACCTTTACCGTAGAAGTTGGCCGGTAAAATGCCTTCGCGACGCAGAGTCTTGACCTTTTTGCCGAAGATGTGACGGCGTTGAGCTGTTAGGGTGACGTTTACCATAAGATGCCTCTCTTTAGTATTTACGGAGGGGAGAAGTCTGCCCATTGCCGACCCGAGACCCTCCAACGATCCGACGAAATAGTATATCATAAAGCCGCAACTGTAGATCGATCGAGGTGTGTTTCTGTTTATGAATACCTCCCCTGAACATCTGCTGCTTGAGGTGGTTGCCGATGTTGTAGTACTGGCACTGCACTCAGGCCGCCAACATCCGCGTTTCTTTTCATACCGTGTGCCTGATCATCTACGGGAAACAACAACGGTAGGCCAGTTGGTTTGGGTGCCGTTGCGACAGCAACAGGTTCGGGGAGTGATTGTGGCATTACAGCATCGCACAGCCGATGGTCTGCGTGATCTCATCGATCTGGTTGATCCGGCGGTATCTATTCCTGAAGTTACTATCAGATTGGCGCGTTGGGTTGCCGAATACTACGACGCTCCGTTGGCGGCGGTTCTTGATCTCTGTCTTCCGCCCGGCACAACGCGCCAGATTGAGACGACCTGGCGAGCGACGGCAGCCGGCCTGACGTGTGAGTTAGGGGCGTTGCCAGA
Organism: Chloroflexus sp.; assembly: GCA_017743535.1. GTDB lineage: Bacteria > Chloroflexota > Chloroflexia > Chloroflexales > Chloroflexaceae > Chloroflexus. The sequence goes on along the minus strand of JAGHYT010000161.1, from coordinate 5,661 downwards.
TCGCGAGCGGGCGATCCTTTTTTATCTGCGACGCCATGGAGAACAGAGCGAATCTGCGTTACGGGCTGTTCTGCGTGGTAGTGATGAACAGTTACGCATAGCCTACCGTGTATTAGCCGAACGTGGGTTGATTGTACGGGGGAGACGTATCGAACCGCCACGAGTGCAACCACGGCGTGAGCAAATTGTTCGTATGGCGGTTCGTGATCTAGAGCAGGCGTTGGCTGAGTTGCATCGCGCACCACGTCAGGCCATGGCTCTGCGCTGGTTGGCTGAGCGGGTAGCAGATGAACCGCCGACGCTCAGTGAATTTCGGCGGGCAACAGGAATTGACAGTGCGGGAGTACTTGCGCTCACACGACGGGGGTTTATTCATTTGAGTGAGCGTGAAGTCTATCGCGATCCGCTGGCAACGGTGACGTTCTCTCCTGATACCGCACCACCACTAACGATGGCACAACGGAAGGCGTATGAAACGATTGTAACGGCCCTTGAAACAGGCACCGGTGGTCGTTTCTTGCTGTACGGTATTACCGGCAGTGGGAAGACAGAAGTATACTTACGCCTGATTGCCCGTGCGTTACGCCTTGGTCGCCAGGCGCTGGTGCTGGCGCCAGAGATTGCACTCACTACCCAGTTGGTACGCCGTCTGGCTGCTCGTTTCGGTCATCAACTGGCAGTGTTCCACAGTGGGCTAAGTGATGGTGAACGGTACGATGAGTGGCGTCGATTACGGCGTGGTGAAGCCCGGATTGCCATCGGCGCACGTTCTGCGCTTTTTGCCCCGCTCCCCGATCTAGGGTTAGTCATTGTTGATGAGGAGCATGATCCTGGCTACAAAAATGATGCAGCCCCCCGCTATCACGCCCGTGATGCAGCGTTACACCTTGCCGAGCTAGCTGGAGTTACCGTTGTGCTTGGCAGTGCAACACCGAGTGTCGAAACCTTCTACGCGGCGCGTAACGGCGTTATTCAGTTGCTCGAACTGCCCGAACGGATCACTGCGCAGATTGGGATCGATGGTCTCGTTCATAGTCGCCCGCTCCCGTTGCCGCCAATCCGCATCGTTGATATGCGGCGTGAGTTGCAGCAAGGTAATACCTCGATCTTTTCAAATACTCTTTACCATGCGCTTGCCCAAACGCTTGCCCGTGGTCAGCAGGCGATCCTCTTTCTCAACCGTCGGGGGGCAGCATCGTTTATTGTCTGTCGGGATTGTGGCTATGTCGCCCGTTGTGAACGCTGTTCCACACCGCTTACCGTTCACTACCATGCGGAATCTGAGGCCGAAGCAGGAACACCGGCATCGGTGTTGCTCTGTCATGCGTGTGGCCAACGTACCGCCGCACCGGTCATTTGCCCACAATGTCTCAGCCGTCGCATTCGGACGTTGGGAATCGGCACCCAACGGGTTGCTGAAGCAGTACGTGAGTTCTTTCCGTCAGCCCGCGTAGCACGCTGGGATCGCGACAGTATAACCGGAAAACATGCCCATGGAACGCTCCTTGAAGCGATGATACGCCACGACATCGACGTGTTGGTTGGTACCCAGATGATCGCCAAAGGCCTCGACTTGCCGCTGGTTGGTCTGGTAGGGGTCGTTTTAGCGGATACCGGGTTATACCTCCCCGATTTTCGGAGCGGTGAGCGGGCATTTCAACTCTTGACCCAGGTGGCCGGACGTGCCGGTCGGCGCAGCGAGGGTGCTCAGGTAATTATTCAGACCTATCAGCCAGATCATTACGCCCTGCAGGCAGTGCGTGACCATGATTACCGGTCATTCTTTCGTGAAGAGATGGCGTTTCGGCGTGCGCTGGCCTATCCACCATTTGGTCGGTTGGTGCGTTTTGTCACCACGGCAGCGCATGAAGCGACGTGTCGGCGACGAGCCGAACAGTTGGCGGTAGCGTTACAAAGGGCCATTACCGACCGTGATCTGGTGGGATGGCGTTTGATTGGCCCGGCGCCGGCATTCTTTCGTCGTCAACGCGAGCGCTGGCGTTGGCATCTATTGTTGCGCGTACCGCCAGCAACAACTGCACAGGAACTTCGAGCAGTATTCGATGCTGTCGGCCCCTTGTCTAGCTGGGTGATTGATATTGACCCGGTGAATGTGTTATGAACGCTCCCGTAGACGTGTAGGGACGAGACGGCGCCTCTCTCCAGACGGTACCTTGCCCCGACCCGTGATACCATCGGTATTAGCCTGGTCACGATTCCCATCGCCTCCATCGACAGGTTTTATTCTGTCGTGACGTGAAGGCAAGTTATTCGGATTAGCGCCACTACCCTGCGGAGAGGTGATTCCCCATTCGTGATATACTGAACATCGGCCAGCCAACTTCATGTTGTCTGACCGATGGACTGGGGCTTGTTACCCGGAGGGAATATGTCAACACTAATTGAAGCAATCGTTGCCCGTGAAGTACTTGACTCGCGTGGCAACCCAACCATCGAAGTCGATGTCCGGCTAGAGAGCGGTGATGTAGGACGGGCGATTGTACCTAGTGGTGCGTCGACTGGCGCTCACGAGGCGCTTGAGTTGCGCGATGGTGATGCTTCCCGATACAACGGTAAGGGTGTATTGAAGGCAGTACGGGCAGTAAACGAAGATATTGCCGAAGCGTTGATCGGCTTTGATGCCGCCGACCAGATTGGCCTCGATCAGGAGTTGATCGCACTCGACGGCACGCCGAATAAGAGCAAGCTCGGCGCTAATGCAATTTTGGGTGTATCACTGGCTGCCGCCAAGGCTGCCGCTGCTGCATTTGGCCTACCCCTCTACCGCTATCTCGGTGGTGTGCACGCTCATGTCTTACCGGTACCGATGATGAACATCATGAATGGTGGGCAGCATGCGACCAACAGCACGGACTTTCAGGAGTTTATGATTATGCCGGTTGGCGCTGAAAGTTTCCGTGAAGGGTTGCGCTGGGGGGCCGAGATTTATCACGCCCTAAAGAAAGTTATTCACGACCGTGGTTTTAGTACGACCGTAGGTGATGAAGGCGGATTTGCACCCAGCCTACCAACCAACGACGCACCGTTGCAATTGATTATGGAGGCTATCGAGAAGGCTGGCTATCGACCCGGTGAGCAGGTTATGATCGCGCTTGATCCAGCCACCACCGAAATCTACGAAGACGGCAAATATCATCTCAAGCGCGAAGGTCGTTCGCTCTCCAGCGCCGAGATGGTTGATTACTGGGTCGATCTGGTTAATCGCTATCCGATTATCTCGCTCGAAGATGGCCTGGCTGAGGATGACTGGGACGGATGGGTGCTGTTGCGGGCGAAACTGGGTGATCGTGTGCAACTGGTCGGCGACGATTTCCTGGTCACGAATGTCAACCGACTCCAGCGCGCCATCGATGCCCGTGCTGCCAACTCGATTCTGATTAAGCTTAACCAGATCGGTTCGCTCACCGAGACCCTCAGTGCAATTCAACTGGCACAACGCAGTGGTTGGACGGCAGTTGTATCACATCGCTCAGGTGAAAGTGAGGACGTCACGATTGCTGATCTGGTGGTGGCGACAAATGCCGGTCAGATTAAGACAGGTGCACCAGCGCGTACCGACCGGGTTGCCAAGTATAACCAATTGTTGCGGATCGAAGAGGAGTTGGGCAGTACGGCACGTTATGCCGGTCGCAGTGCGTTTAAGGTCTGAAGGCGCGTTTGCCGGAAATTCTCTCGTCGGTGCGCACGGGCCACTGGCCTGTGCTCTGAGTGATTGGGTGGAGCCGGTAGCCGTGTGAAACAGCACTGAGCCAGTGGCAGTTGAGGAATTCGCTTCTACCGGTTCACCAGAGACTCGGGAGAGGAATCATCCCGCTTCTGGCAGGAGCGTGCCTAGTCAGGGACCAGGCGAAATACGTTGGAACAGAAAAACACGATCCTCCTTTCTCTCTGGAGAGAGAAAGGAGGATCGGTGAGTGACCCCTACCGTTGATCGATAGGCACGTAATCGCGCCGCTGTGGCCCGATATATACCTGTCGGGGGCGGGTGATCTTTTGCTCAGGATCACCGAGCATCTCTAGCCATTGGGCCAGCCAGCCTGAGGCGCGTGGAATTGCGAACAGGAAGGGGAAATACTCGATGGGGAAACGGAGCGCCTGGTAGATCAAACCGCTGTAGAAATCGACGTTCGGATAGAGCTTCCGTGAGACAAAGTACTCGTCTTCCAGGGCAATTCGCTCTAGCTCGATGGCTACATCAAGCAGAGGGTTGGTTGCTGTTGCAGCGAAGACGTCATGGGCGATTTTACGAATAATCTTCGCTCGCGGATCATAGTTCTTGTACACGCGGTGACCAAACCCCATCAGCCGGGTTTCTCCCTTCTTCACGCGCTCGATAAAGGCCGGTACATTCTTCGGATGGCCGATCTGTTGCAGCATACGCAGCACGGCTTCGTTGGCGCCACCGTGAAGCGGGCCATACAGCGCCGCCGCCGCAGCAGCCAGCGCGTTATAGGGATCGGCATGACTTGAACCAACACTCCGCATCACCGATGTCGAACAGTTCTGTTCATGATCGGCGTGCAAGATGAAGAGAACATCCAGCGCCTTCGCCAGGACCGGATTCACTTCATACTCGCGTTGATTCATGTAATCCATCATGTAGAGCAGATTAGCCGTGTAACTGAGCGAACTATCCGGCAGGTTGAATGGCCGCCCGATACGGTGCCGGTACGCAAAAGCCGCAATAGTAGGGATTTGACCGATAATGCGCCAGATCTGTTTCTCACGTACCGCCGGATCATGGATGTTCTTGGCTTCAGGATAGAGGGTAGACATTGCAGCCACGGAGCTGATCAAAATCCCCATCGGATGAGCATCGTAGCGGAAGGCTTGAATCAGCTCGACCAGACTGTTGTGCAGGAAGAGATGGCGACTGATCCGGTACTCCCACCATGCCAATCGCTCTTTTGAGGGTAATTCTCCGTACAGAAGTAAATAGGCAACTTCAAGATATGAACTCTTTTCGGCTAACTGCTCAATAGGGTATCCTCGGTACTCCAAAATCCCTTTGTCTCCATCGATATAGGTAATACTACTTTTACACGACGCGGTGTTCAGGTAAGCCGGATCATAGGACATCAAGCCGAAATCGTCGTCCGATACTTTAATCTGGCGTAGATCGGTAGCTCGAATCGCGTTGTGCTCAATCGGAATCTCATACGTCTTGCCGGTGCGATTGTCGATAACAGTGAGTGTGTTCTTTGTCATAGTCGTGATCTTTCGTTGTACCTGCGACTACATCGTCTGTGATCCGTCAAGATCATAGAATTCGGTATTCTGTATCGGTTGCAAGCTGTTGTTGACGATGATGTTGCTCTCATCTGTATTGTACCAAAAGTTGTTACAGATTGCACGGAGTTGGGCAAAGCCCTGGATCGATAGCCGATATGGATTGTTGGGCAAACGTACTCATAGCTGTACATCTCCCTTAACGACCACTTGGACGCGCTATGACTTCAATCGGAATTCGCCAACCGGTTTCCGATGTCTCTGCCCATACTAGCGCCTCAAGCGATGGCCAGCGGTAACCCCCGATCACTAACCAGTAGCGATCCGGTGGCAAATCGGCAGGGATTGTCAATCGCCGATCGTCGATGATCAATTCACCCGTGCGCCACTGAGTGGTTGGTCGGCCACCAC
>JAGHYT010000160.1:0-8149 GCA_017743535.1 Chloroflexus sp. | reverse complement strand
TGCCATGCATCAAAGCGGGTACCATCAGACCAGAAGTAACGACAGGTCGGCTCGACCTGTTCCAGACACAGGTAATCTTCCATCCGCCGATTAGCCGCCGTAAAGAGATCACGAATAACCCACGGCATTGTCAGCAATGAGGGTCCGGTATCGAAGGTATAACCGGCAGCCTGGTGGATGTTCAACTTTCCGCCGGGGCGCTCATTCTTCTCACAAAGAATGACTCGGCGACCCTGACCGGCCAGTCTGATGGCCGCAGCCAGGCCGCCCAGACCACCGCCTACAACGATGATAGGGAGTTGCGATCCGTTCATGGGTAACACTCATTCTAGTTCAAGCTTGTGGTATTGTACCGGTTGCTATGGTTTGGTATTGACATAACAAAAGGGGAGGGCAGCCGTAGCGGCTGCCCGCAGAGGATGGTCGAACAATGAGAGAACGCTAGCGCCGAACACGCTGACCAGGGATTTGGGCGCCGAAAATGCTCGGTGGTAACTTGAATCCATGCGCTTCCAGGCGCGGCGTGAACTTAGGCCGCACTCCCGTCGGGCGTAGTTCAGCGATAATCTTTCCTTCACCCGTCTTCCCAAGGATTTCGAGCTTAAAGATATCTTGCAAGACGACAGTATCGCCTTCCATTCCCTGAACCTCGGTAATGTAGGCGACTTTGCGCGAACCATCTTCAAGGCGGGTCTGTTGTACGATCAGATCGATAGCCGAGGCAATCTGCTCACGGATCACCTTGAGCGGCATCTCCATACCGGCCATCAGTGCCATCGTCTCCATACGGGCAATGGCATCACGCGGAGTATTCGCGTGCAAGGTGGTTAGCGAACCGTCATGGCCGGTATTCATTGCCTGCAACATATCGAGTGTTTCACCACCACGACACTCACCGATCACGATTCGTTCGGGCCGCATACGGAGTGAGTTGATCACCAGATCGCGGATCGTCACCCGTCCGGTGCCATCAATCTCTGGTGGCTTTGCTTCGAGGCGCACTACGTGATCTTGGGCCAATTGCAACTCGGCACTATCTTCTATCGTGATAATACGTTCGTCTTCGGGAATAAAATTCGAGAGCACATTGAGGAGTGTCGTCTTACCAGAACCGGTACCACCGGCGACCACAATATTCAGCCGTGAGACGACACACGCACGAAGAAATTCAGCCATCTCAGGCGTCATCGAGCCGAAGCGAATCAGGTCATCGACTTTCAACTTATTCTTCGAGAACTTACGAATTGTGATTGTCGAGCCATCAATCGCACATGGTGGAATGATCGCATTGACACGGGAGCCATCGGGGAGACGGGCATCAACCATTGGCCATTTGCGGTCAATACGGCGTCCAAGCGGGCGGATAATTCGATCAATGATTTTCAACACGTGTTCATCGGAGGCAAAACGCACGTCGGTGAGCTTTAGTTTCCCCTTTTGCTCGATGTACACTTTATTGGGGCCGTTGACCATCACCTCTGAAATCGTATCATCATCGAGCAACGGTTGCAGTGGGCCGAAGCCAAACAGCTCATCGCAAACCATTGCGAAGAGCTTTTTCACGTCCTGATCAGAGAGGTGGACATTTGCCTGCTGATAGATACGGGCGAAACGCTCTTGCAGAAGTCGCTCTGTTTCTGGTGAACGCTTTAATTCAGTCTGATTACCTAGAGAGGCCTGAATCCGGTCAACGATCCAAAGCGAGAGTTCAAGCATCCGCTTCTGATCATTGGCCGGCGTAGCATCTTGCACAGTTGGACGGGCGGGCGTCGGTGTAGCAGGGGTTGTCACCGGCGGGGGCGGCGGGGGAGCAGGTGCAACGGCAGCCGCTGTGGGTGGTGGTGTAGAAGCAGCAGTTGGCGTAGGCTCCGGTTGCGGTTGATTACCGAGACGTTTGAACAGCGACATAGGAAGAGAACCTCCTTCGTGCCCCTTGGTATCTGGCAACGGGTTGATCTAATACAATACGAGCTGGCTGGACTATCAGCCTAACTTGACGAAATAGGCTTCACAGGCACGGTCGATCAACTCGCGCGACATAGCCGGTGGAATGCCACGGTATTTGGCTTCATCTAGTATCTGGTCACACAAATCACGTGGGTGACATGCTCGTAATTCGCGCCCAACCTTCATGTAATGCTCTTGGATAAGATAACGCAGGCCTTCATCACTGTAAGGAATGCGCTTGCTCTTACAAACAAGCTGAAAAATTGCCCGGAATTCGGTGGGTGTTGGGTTGGGAACCTCGATCTTATGACGGATGCGGCGAAGAAAGGCATCATCGACCAAGTCTTTCGGGTTGAGGTTGGTTGAGAAGACGATCAACACATCAAACGGCACCTGAATCTTCTTACCGGTTTGCAAAGCAAGAAAATCGACTTTCTTTTCCAGTGGCACGATCCAGCGATTAAGCAGGTCTTGTGGCCGACACTTCTGCCGACCAAAGTCATCGATCAGAAAGAGACCACCATTTGCTTTCATCTGAAATGGCGCTTCATAAACCTTTGAAACCGGATCGAAAATCAGTTCAAGTTGTTCCAGTTCAAGTTCACCACCAACCATCACGCGCGGTCGCTTACACACCACCCATCGCGCATCAGGATAGGTGGTTGGTGCCGGAGCGATGGCTGAACCAAACGGCGTTGGGGGTAGGTCGGCATGACCGACTTCGTTCATCTGCACAACCTGATGGTTTAAGGGGTCGAAGACTTTGATAATCTGACCATCGACCTCGACAGCATAGGGAATAATGACCAGACCACCGAGCAGATTGGCAATACCCTCGGCAATGGTGGTCTTGCCGTTCCCTGGTGGGCCATACAAGAAGAGTGAACGGGCTGAATTGGCTGCCGGGCCGATTTTATCAAGCATCTTCTCACTAACAACTAGATGGCTAAAGGCTTTGCGAATGGTTGCCTGATCGATAACCAGTTCGCCGATACTTTGCCGGAGGGTTACTTCAACATACTGCTGAAGCGGCACTGGCGCCGGCCCGGCGTACTGATTGCGATCAATCACCTCGTGAACTTTATTGCGACCTTTGGCAGTAATGACATACTGAAAAGATCGCTCACTAAAACCACCCTCGGCGCCGATAATATCAACGTATTCCTCAAGTTTGAGAAACTCAAGCACCTTATCAATAACACCGAGAAATGGCAGTTTCACCGTTTCTTCAAGTTTTTGACCGGTAATTGCTCCTGAAAAGTAGATCACCTTCAAGATGTGATCGGTCAAAAACCCCATTGATAACCCGGTTTCGGCAATACTGTTTGGTTGTGGTGGTATTTCAGGCATTCGGTTAGGCGTGTTACCGGTTGAGCTGGTCGTTGGATTGACTTCATGCAAACGGAAGCTCATAGCCTAATCCTTTCTGCCGGATACTGTTTCTCTGCCAGGTGGCGGTTGGTGACAGGTGTCTGTATGCCCGCTAGAGGTAGTATAGCGATCTACGAGGTTCAGCGCAAGGAGAGAAGTGAGGAATCATGGGCGAAAAAGGTCATTTCAATATTGATCGTGCAGGCGTGCCATACGCATATTTGAGGAATATTCTTCCGATCCGGTATTGACAGGGGGCGAAGCGTCGCTTCGCCCCTTCGCGAATATACCGTACCCGCCGGCGGGTGCGGTGACCACCAGTGCTGACCGGTGTGATGGTCGGGAAACGCTCTATACCTCTGCTGAACGTTCTTGCAGCGACAATAGTGTCCACTGACCGGTACGCAATGCCTGAATCGCCTGTACTGCTGCCGCTGCTCCTGATAAGGTAGTAAGGGTTGGCACGCCGTAAGTAATTGCTGCTCGCCGGATAGCCGCTTCGTCGAAGAAGCTGGTCTTACCGAGGGGTGTATTGACGACCAACGCAATCTCACCATTCTTGATATAGTCAACGGCGTTGGGTCGCCCCTCATTCACTTTATAGATGGATTTGACTTCGAGGCCGTGTTGCTGGAGATACGCAGCGGTACCACTGGTCGCCAGGAGCTTGAAGCCGAGAGCCGCCAGATCGCGGGCAATCGGAAGCAGCGTTGCTTTATCACGATCATTCACGCTCAAGAACGCATTGCCGCTGGTGGGTAGATGGCTGCCACAGGCCATCTGGGCCTTAGCAAAGGCCTCACCAAAGGTCGCGCCGCTCCCCATGCCCTCACCAGTTGATTTCATCTCTGGGCCGAGGAGGGTGTCAACGCCGCTGAATCGTGACCAGGGTAGTACGACCTCCTTGACGTGAAAGCGCTGGATACCAGGCACTGCGAGACGGTAGCGGGGAGGATTGGTTAGCGTTGGATGGTTGACATAAACAATTTGGTCGTCGCAGAATAGTTTGGCACCAGCAGCGCACTGTACGGCCAGTTGTGCCCATGGAATGCCAGTGGCTTTGGCGACAAAGGGTACTGTGCGCGACGCACGGGGATTTACCTCCAGAACATAGACGACTCCGTCCTTCATCGCATACTGAATGTTCATCAACCCAACAACACCCAGGGCGCGGGCCAGTTGTTCGGTATACTGCCGCATCGTTACCACATGCTCTTCGGCGACCATATAGGTTGGGATAACGCAGGCACTGTCGCCGGAGTGTACCCCGGCCAGTTCGATTTGTTCCATGATCCCGGCGATGACCACTGTTTCGCCATCACAAATCGCATCGACATCCATCTCGAAGGCATCTTCGAGAAAGCGATCAATAAGTACAGGATGTTCTGGCGAAGCGGCGACTGCCTCGCGCATGTAGCGTTCGAGTGCCGCATCGTCATACACGATAGCCATGGCTCGTCCACCCAAGACGTAGCTTGGTCGTACTACGACGGGATACCCGATTCGGCGGGCTACGGTCAGGGCTTCTTCCCACGAAGTGGCACTACCATGCTCAGGGGCAGGGATGTTCAACTCCTTCAGTAGGGCGCCAAACCGATCGCGATCTTCGGCTAGATCAATCGCGTCTGGTGGTGTACCCCAAATCGGTACACCAACCGCTTCAAGTGCCTGAGCGAGCTTGAGTGGTGTTTGACCACCGAATTGAATGATTACGCCATCAGGTTTTTCAACATCGACCACATTAAGCACGTCTTCCAGGGTAAGTGGCTCAAAGTAGAGCCGATCCGCCGTATCGTAGTCGGTTGAGACCGTTTCCGGGTTACAGTTAATCATAATTGTTTCATAGCCAAGAGCGCGCAGCCCGAAGACGGCATGGCTACAGCAGTAGTCAAACTCGATCCCCTGCCCGATGCGGTTGGGGCCAGAGCCGAGAATGATCACCTTTTTGCGATTGGTTGGTTCGGCCTCATCTTCACTCTCGTAGGAGGAATAGAGATACGGCGTATAGGCGGGGAATTCGGCAGCGCAAGTGTCAACCCGGTGGTAGGTTGGCCGAATACCAAGTTCGAGGCGTCGTTGCCGAACAGCCAGTTCTGCCGACCAGCGCTGTGGGCCTGCCGGCACACGCAATAAGTGAGCTAATTGAGTGTCGCTAAAGCCCATCCGTTTGGCCTGGCGCAGCAGATCAGGGGGAATTGTATCGAGATCAAATGCCCGCAGCCGTCCTTCAAGGTTGACAAGCTGTTCGAGTTGGCGAATAAACCACGGATCGATCCTGGTGAGGGTGCTAATCTGCTCAACCGACATACCGCTCTGGAGGGCGTAACGAATATAAAACATCCGATCAGGATGTGGTGTAATCAATCGCTCACGCAACCGTTCTGGTTCGATCGCATCACGGCCATCGGCACCCCAACCGGCGCGTCCCTGTTCGAGTGAGCGCCACGCCTTCTGGAAGGCCTCGGCAAATGTTCGCCCGATAGCCATCACCTCACCAACCGACTTCATTGAAGTTGTGAGTGTCTGATCGGCCTGGGGAAATTTTTCGAAGGTAAAGCGTGGAATCTTTACCACCACGTAATCGAGCGTTGGCTCAAACGAGGCCGGTGTCTCGCGGGTGATGTCGTTGGGCAATTCATCGAGAGTGTAGCCAACAGCCAGTTTGGCTGCAATTTTGGCAATCGGGAAGCCAGTTGCTTTCGATGCCAGTGCTGAAGAGCGCGACACACGGGGATTCATTTCGATGACATAGATACGACCATCAGTCGGTGAAACTGCAAATTGTACATTTGAGCCACCGGTTTCTACGCCAACGGCGCGCAGAACGGCCAACCCCATATCGCGCATCCGCTGATATTCGCGGTCGGTCAGAGTCATTGCCGGGGCCACCGTGATGCTATCGCCGGTGTGCACACCCATTGGGTCGATATTTTCTATCGAACAGATAATGACTCCGTTGTCGTTGCGGTCGCGCATCACCTCCAGCTCAAACTCTTTCCAGCCCAAGACACTCTCTTCTATCAACACTTGTGAGACCGGTGAAGTGTCAAGTCCACGTTCGACAATAGTGCGAAATTCTTCCAGGTTGTAAGCGATTCCGCCACCTTCACCACCGAGCGTAAACGAAGGGCGAATGATGGCTGGAAAGCCGGTCTGAGCAACAACAGCCAGTGCTTCTTCAAGAGTGGTAGCCGTGCCCGAACGCGGTACCTGGAGGCCGATCTCGATCATCTTATCTTTGAAGCGTTGACGATCTTCGGCAATCCGTACTGCTTCTACCGAGGCGCCGATGAGTTCAACGCCATACTGATCCAGAATACCGGCTTCGTGCAGGGCAACTGCCAGATTTAACGCCGTTTGGCCACCGACGGTAGGCAGAATGGCATCAGGTCGCTCACGAGCAATGATACGTTCCAGGCTGGGAACGGTCAATGGCTCGATATAGGTTGCATCGGCCATACTGGGATCGGTCATAATGGTGGCCGGATTAGAGTTGACAAGGACGACCCGGTAGCCTTCTTCGCGTAACGCTTTGCATGCCTGTGTGCCGGAATAGTCGAATTCACAGGCTTGCCCGATGACAATCGGGCCGGAGCCAATAATCAGTATTGTATGTAAATCGGTGCGCTTTGGCATGTTTTTTCTAACTCCTCTGCGGTGGGTTAAAGAGTGCGCCCCGGCGACGCTGACTGATTATACAATAGTGATACCGATCAGTGTGAAGGACGGCTAAGGGCTTGTCTGAAACCATGGATCTTTCCTTAGATGATGATCAAAAACCTAGGCTTTTGATGAGGCTCGACAATAGCATCTTCAAACGTTGGCGGGCAACACAGGAGTCTCCTCGATACGCTGAAACAGGGTTTCAACGGTTTCAGCGCTTGTGCTGCGGAGCACGCCTGGCGTCCCTCACCTTCCTCCTAGCCACCTCCCTCTCCTCCAAGGGGAGAGGAAAGGGGAACGTGGTGGCTGGCGAGAAATAACACTGGAAACCCCTCACGCAATAGTCCACGGGCACGGTACGTGCCAAATGGGAAATCTAGGTTTTTGATCAGGCTCTTAGAGCGTGAGTCTCTGGTCGTGTTTTGATGAGCGGGTGAAACCTTGTTCCGGTGCAGGTCGGCTCACGGCGTCCTCACCTTCCTGCTGGCCTCCTGGAAAGGGGTAGAAAAGGGTGATGTAGGGCAGTGAGAGATGTTCATACATCTGTTGTCACGTCAGGAAAGCAAGGGCTTGAGGCGTAACCACAGGGCTTTTCGTAGTTCTCAGCTTTAGGTTTATTCACATTCGATGACCAACTGTTCAACAACGGCAAAATACCGATGATAATGTGGCGAACCTGCCAACGGCAAACGCCGCCCCGTGCTCTTTCCCTGGGAGCACAGGTTTCCGGCCTGCGTCCTACAGTGTACGGCTGGCAACCATCCTTTGGCTCATCAGGGCATTATCGGGGCGGGCACCAACCCTACTGCTCTCGTTGCGCTGACGCACATTGATCGGCGGGCCAATAGGTGTTCGCCTTAGCCCACCGTTGAAACAGGACGCGGCGCGCTTCCTTCCGTGCTGTGGGTAGGCTGGGGGGCGCTCTCTTCTGCTCATGCTTCGTCTCTCTTTCCTCTCTCCTCACCTTTGTTGGCGAAGGTGAGAACGTTGCACTGTCTTCTCGTTCATCGCTTCACGTCAGTTGGGGAAAAATGGTGGAACTATGGCCTTGGTAGTTTTATATCATGGCTCAGGAATTCGGCATTCCAATGCGTGTTTTTGTATTATTCCGTTCCCCCTTGACAAAATTCGCCAGACTTGCTATACTCTCCCTCGTCAATCGCTCCGG
>JAGHYT010000159.1:0-8196 GCA_017743535.1 Chloroflexus sp. | reverse complement strand
CGCTCGCGCCGATTGGGCACAACCGGCCGCAGCACGCCCGGATCGTCGTGATCCTCAAGGAATAGTCATTCACCAACTGGCCGTTGATGTTTCCCCGGCCACTACGCTGGCTTACCTGCGTGCCCTGCTTGTCTATCAGACAAAGGTGCTTGATTGGGATGATCTCATTTACCACTACCTCATTGATAGCGAAGGTAATCTGTTTGAAGGCCGCCTAGGCGGGCCGACATCGCTGGTGCGACAGGTGAGCGGCAGCGATGCCGATGTCCAGATCGCTCTGCTCACCCCTGCCGACCAACCACCAACACCGGCAGCTCAGGATCGGCTGGTGGCACTGCTGGCATGGCTGACACAAACCTACAACATTGCGCCTACCACTCTACAACCGAAAGCCAGCGGTGACGGATTACGTCCTGCCATTGCCGGTCATTTTGAAATCAATAGCGCGGCGCTTGATCCCTACCCGGCATTTCGCGAACTGCTGCCACTATTGCGCACACGCATCGACACCGCAACCGTCCGTGCCCGCTGGTATTTTGCCGAAGGTAACACCGCAGGTTACAGCCAGCGTCTGAGTTTATACAACCCGGCCACTCGTCCGGCTACTGCCCGCATTACACTACTTCCGGATTCGGGTCAGCCCATTGTGCGCGAACTACAAGTGCCCGGTGGTGGGAGGGCCGACCTGAATATCAATGAGATTGCGCCTGCCGCTAACTCTCTACCGGCAGTCGTTGAGGCAAACGAGGCGATCCTGGCTGAACGATCAATGGCGTTAACTACCGATATTGATAGCGGGCCAGGCATCGATCGCCTCTCGCGGGTCTGGTACTTTGCCGAGGGAAGCACGGTCAATCAAACTCAAACCTATCTGATCATTTTCAACCCTCAACCTAGCACGACCAGAGCGCAGATCACGTACATGCGTCGTGATGGTACCGTCTTCGAGCAAGAGGTACAGATCGGCGCTCAAAACCGCCTGGTCGTCTCGGTACACGATATAACCCTCCCTGACGGCAGCCGACCGCTGGCCGACACCCACTTCGGAATGCGCGTGATTGCCGATCAGCCAGTGGCAGTTGAACGCACAATGCGGTTCGGGAATGGAGGGAGCGGCTTACACACCGGGCGCGGAATTGACACCCTCTCGCGTCGCTGGCTGTTCGCCGAGGGCACTACAGAGAGAGAGTTTCGCACGCAGTTCCTGGTTCTGAATCCGAACAATCAACCAACGAACATCGAAGCCATTTTCCGTGGGCCTACCGGCGTTGCTGCTACTCGACGCTATGCGATCCCGCCAAGAGCACAACTCGCGATTGATGTCAATGAAGTTGTGCCCAGTCTCGGTATTGCTACCGAGGTCATTGCTGACCGTCCGGTGGCGATTGAACGGGTCATGAGTTTCGCAGGTGGTACTGCCGGGACGATTAGTACCGGGGTACGTGCACCAGCCTACCGCTGGGCCTTTATTGATGGACGCACCAGTGACGCCAGCTATTACCTCTGCTTGCACAATGTGAGTCTCCTCTCAGGCATTGTCACAGTGGAAGTCATTTTTGGTGACGGTACCAAAACCAGCCTGAGCATTCGGATTCCGGCTGGAGCCAGGTATACGCTGGCACTACACGAGGCATTTCCGGGCGAAACGGCAGTAGCGACGATTGTGCGCAGCAATCAACCGATTGTCGCCGAGCGTTCGCTCTATCCCGGCGGTGGTGCGCGTGGTGGGAGCACCACCCCCGGCATTCCATTGCCATAACGCAGACATTCGTACCTACACCTGCTGCCGCCAGCGTCTCCATACCGCCAGAACTGCGGCTATAACTACCAGTGCTCCTGCGACCATCGTTGCCCCCGGGATGAGCAAGGGGGGCAGCATTGCCGTTAGCTCAGAGGGTGGCTCGGTAACTACCCGCACATCTGCGGGTGGTGGAGCATTCACCATCCGGGCCAGATTTGCGAGAGTCGGAGTCATCGAATCGGCGTAACCTTGCCCTATCTTCTTACGCAACAACGAGAACGGGAAGAAGGTTGGCAGAGCATAAACCAGCGCCACCCCATTCGTGACGCGCGTTCCGTTGGCTTCTGGCTGCAAATGGAACATCCAGATCTGCGCGATACCAGGTGCAGCCGGCAAGCCAACTCGCCAGGCGAAACGGTATGGTGGTTCCCAGATCACTACCCGATTCGCCGTCACGTAATGAATCCCACGCATATACTGCTGCGACTCAAACACTGTGCCGACAGCTAGTGACCTGCCATCACGAATGGTCACCGCCTGAACTTCACCACTACCGGCAATCTGCGGATGACGCTCCACATCACTTACCAGCTCCCAAATCGCTTCAACTGGAGCATTGATGCGCGCACTCACCGTAGCGCCCGTGTAAGCAATCATACGCTAAACTCTCCTCACATCTGCGATCAAAACCCACTTAATCGACACGGTAACCGTTCATCATCTCAGGAACGTCGCAAACGCGCTACCAGTTGGCTATAAAACTGATTACTCGGCCGGAGTCTGACAAATGTACACACCTGCGGACTACGTCGCACAACGACTTCATCACCCTCAATCAGATCAATATTTTCTCGCCCATCTATTGCCAGCAGGGCATGGTGTCTCGAACGGAGCTGCATCGTAACCACAGCATCTTCATGCAAAACCATCGAAGGAATATGAGTCAAATGAGCTGCTATTGGAACCAACACCAGAGCCTGCGAACGTGGATCAACGATTGGCCCGCCAGCGGCCAGCGCGTATGCGGTTGAACCAGTAGCAGTAGCCACAATTACCCCATCGGCGTGATAAGTCGTAATCGGGCTGTCGTCAATTGTCACGTACACGTTAACAATCCGGCTCAGATCACGACGCGAAATTACCACTTCGTTCAGTGCCGTATACTGACCGAGCTTCTGACCATTCCGCCAGAGCTGTGCCCGCACCAGAGTCCGCTCATCGAACCAGCCACCGCCGCTCATAATCTGTTCGCAACTAGCGTACACTTCGTCGGGGCCGATCTCAGCCATAAAACTGAGGTGACCAAGGGCCACCGGCAACACCGGAATATTGTGCGGAAAACAGAGCCGGGCTGCGCGCAAGACGGTACCATCACCACCCAGCGCGATCATTAAATCGCAATCGGCGACCAGTTGCGGTTGATCGCGAAACTCTTGCGATACGCCGCGAGTCGTTCTGACTCCACGTGCCGTAAGCCAGTCGGCGAGTTCGTGCGATAGCTTGATCGAAGCATCGCTTAAGGGGTTGTATAGAACCGCCACGCGCTCGAGCATTGCCAAACCTCCGTGTAACGCTGTTTGCATCAGGATACCACAAGCTGATGAATATGGGAAAAACGACGGCGTGGTATCAGAAAGCTGCGCTCCCCCCGCAAGCACTACCCCCCTAGCCCCCCCGCACGCGGGGGGGAAGGGGGGGTACCGCTTCCCTTTTCCGGCAATTACGTTAACAACCGGCTATAATGATGAAGAACCTGGGCATTTGATGGCACGCTAAACAAGGTTACACAACGCACCCTGTTCATCGCCAGAGGAATGACACTGCTATGACGAACCAACCCATTCTGGTCAACGGCAAGCCCTTCTTTGGCCGAATTGAGGAGCAAAAGCGCTTCCGTGCTGCGCTGAGCGAAACGATCAATCCACCGCGTGGCGAAAAACTGCCCTACGTCTTTCTCGTCTACGGCGACGGCGGTATCGGCAAAAGCACGCTTTCACGGCGCTTCTGCGATATTGCGACCGAGAAACACTCTTTGTGGTGTCCGATCCATACATTGTGGATTGATTGGGAAGAGGCCCGTCGCCGTCTCCCCGCGCTGCAGGTTGGCCACGATGCTATCGCACCAGAGACGGTGTTTGACGTTATTGTTCACACGGCGCAGACGCAACACAGGGGCTGGCAGGGATACTTTACCGCCTACCACGAGACGCAGCAGCGGCGCGCCAGCGCCGAGCACACTGCTCACCAGGTTCTGGATAGCGCCACCGAACGCCCCGAATTGCGAGAGTTGCGCAGTGCCGGCGCTACGGCGCTGGCAAAGATTCTCCGCGTCGGGTCGTCGCTGGCAGGTCTGCCCATCGGCAACAGCGGTGAACAACTGGCTAAAGCCTTTCTGGAGGCCGGCATTCAGATTGGCGCAGAAGCAGCGGTCGGTCTGCGCCAGCGCCTCGCCGATCTGCTGCGTGCTCGAATGGGGGCCGACACCTACGACCTCTTCGTCAATCCTCTCGAACACCTGGCTCATGCGTTGGCTGATGGTCTCCGGCGGATAGCCGGGCGTGGTGCGCTGCTCGTCGTGCTGGACACCTACGAAGTAGTAGACGCAGTTGACCCCTGGTTGCGCCTGGTTATACGGAACAGCGGGCCACACGTGCTTTGGGTGCTCAGTGGGCGCAACGATCTGGTCAATAGTCGCCGCTACGGAGACACCTACTTCAAAGGGTACGCCGAAGAGTGGCCGCGTCGCCTTGTGCCGGTGAACGTCACCCAACTGGCCCGCGATGATGTAGCCGCCTACTTCGCAGCAACTGTCCCAGAGCGTCCGCTTGACGATACCGCTGTGGATGCAATACGGCAGACAACCCGTGGCATCCCGCTGGCAATCGTACTGGCAGCCGAAATGTGGCAGAAGGGCATTGCGCTGGAAAACATCGTTGGTCATAGCGACAAAGACACCCCCGCGCAGCAGATCGTTGACCAGATGACCGAGCGTTATCTGTTGCACGCGGTAACCACTGCCGACCGCTACGCCCTCTACGCCATCGCCCTGGCCCGCGGTGATCGCGCTGTGTTACAGGGAATGCTCACCCCTACTGATGCGTCAGGCTTCAATGTAAACGATGAACTACGCCGCCTGGAACGCGCTTATGCCTCGGTATACGCTGGTGAAGCCCGCCTGCACGACGACCCCCAGGCATTTTTCGAGGCATACCTGCGTCAGGACGCCCAACTGAGCGATCCTAGCGTGCAACGCCTGATTGAACGAGGGGTGGCTGTGTTAGAAGAGCGGCTGGAACGGATCGCAGCCGACTACGATCTGATTGAAGAGCGCTTAACCGATGACGACTATCTCACCACCACACTCACACTGAGCGACTACCTCTTCTGGCTTGACGAAGAGCGCGCCTGGCGCTGGCTGATCCCCCGTTTCGTCGAGGCGCTGGCCTATAGCGACAACCTGCGCCGAGGTCTGCTGAC
This sequence comes from Chloroflexus sp., assembly GCA_017743535.1. Classification (GTDB taxonomy): domain Bacteria; phylum Chloroflexota; class Chloroflexia; order Chloroflexales; family Chloroflexaceae; genus Chloroflexus. Next base: position 2,978 of record JAGHYT010000159.1, on the reverse strand, counting down.
CGAGGCCGGGCGCTGGCGGAAGCGGCTGAGCGCTCGTGGCAAACGGCGGCTGGAAGCCCTGCAAACGCTCACAAGTCTGCGAGATGAAGCAGCAGCCACCGGCCTGAGCGAGCTAGAACGCCTGGCCGAGCGTGGCTATCTGGCGGGTGACGGCGAGGCTGAACGGCGCGCCATCCTACGCTGGCAGCGCGGACGACTGTACTACTACCAGCAGCGTTATGCAGAAGCAATGACCGCCCTTGACCAAGCCGAACAAGGTCTCCCTGCCGGTGGTCAGGTTCTGCGCGACCACCTGGCCGAAGCGTATGAAGACCTCGGCGACCAACTGGGTTGGCGACGAGCAGCGGGACGTACCGTTGGTGCACAGGCTTCTCCGGCCGCCGAGGATGCCTACCAGAAAGCTCTTCGCTTGGGTCGTGTCAGTGATGCGCTTTACAATGCCCTGGGTGCAGTGCAAGCGAAACTAGGGAAGTACCAGCAGTCGTTGGAAAATCGCAAGGAGGCGTTGGAAGTTAACCCACAGAATGCTTACGCCTGGCACGGGCTGGGGGTCGTGTATTATGACCTGCGCCGCTACGACGAGGCCATCACCGCTTACCGGCAGGCGCTTCAGCTCGACCCGCAATACGCCTATCCCTGGAACGGGCTGGGGGTCGTGTATACTGCCCTGCGCCGCTACGACGAGGCCATCACCGCTTACCGGCAGGCGCTTCAGCTCGACCCGCAAGACGCCTATCCCTGGCACGGGCTGGGGCTGGTGTACACCCTTCAGGGCGAGCTGGAACAGGCATTGCAGGCCTGGCAAAAAGCAGTGGAACTGGCGCCAACAGAGGGTTCGTGCCACGCATCACTGGCTAGCGTTCTCCGGCGGCTGGGACGTGAGGTGGAGGCGCTTCAGGCGCTTGAAGTTGCCCGTCCATTGATGGAAACAGAGAGCGAGTATAACCGCGCCTGCTTCGCAGCTATCTGCGGTGATCATGAAGAGGCGCTGCGGTTGCTGAAGATTGCTCTCGACCAACATCAGGCGTCACGGGATTGGGCGCGCCTCGATCCCGATTTTTCATCACTACACAACGATCCACGCTTCTGGGCATTAGTTGGCAAGAGTCACGACGGATGAAACCCGTCGATGATGTACGGTAAGGCGCCGCCTCACCCCTACACGTGGGAGCCGATGATGGTTGTATGGCATCAGCACATGACTAACACCGCCGCCTTACCCCATCAGGTGCATCCCGTATCCATACGGATTATCAGGGCGGTGCACGCACCGATCATCCGCCATTGTTGGATATGTGTACGTTGCGTCGTCATAACGTCCACTGACCGCCCCGATCAGTGACCACCGACAGGGGGAAATGGGTGCCACGGCGGTCGTTCGGCCATCGTTACCCCTACTCCAGGTACCGCCATATTCCAAATCGGTACGGGCCGGAGTGACCGTCGTTGCCCTTCATCTCCGGTAACGGGATGTCTCGGATAGGCTCTAAAGGGGAACTTGGCAATGGACAATAGTTGTACGGAGGAGTGGCTAGGGGTAAGCGACAGATCATGGTATACTGCTTGTGCACTCCAGACAACTACCTTCTGAATTGAGGTGTCCGTGGAAGATGTTCAGCAACTGGCTACGCGGATTATCGCGAACGTCGAGCAAGTTATTGTTGGAAAACGTCGGATTGTTGAACTTGTCCTGGTGGCACTGTTGTGCCGTGGTCACGTCTTGATCGAAGATGTCCCCGGTACCGGCAAGACCATGCTGGCGCGGAGCATCGCCCGCTCGATCGGGTCAAGCTTTAAGCGTATTCAGTGTACCCCCGATCTCTTGCCGAGCGATGTCACCGGCGTTTCGATCTTCAACCAGCAAACCCGCGAATTTGAGTTTCGCCCTGGCCCGATTATGGCGCAGATTGTGTTGGCCGATGAGATCAATCGGGCGACACCGAAAACGCAATCGGCCCTGCTTGAAGCGATGGAGGAGCGGCAGATCACCGTTGATGGCGTGACCCATTCGTTGCCGCAACCGTTTATTGTGCTGGCGACGCAAAATCCTATTGAGTACGAAGGGACGTTTCCGCTGCCCGAGGCGCAGCTCGATCGCTTCCTGCTGCGGGTTCATATCGGCTATGCGGATCGGCTCGATGAGATTGCAATTTTGAAACGCCAGCGCGATGGGCATCCGATTGAAACGTTACCGACTGTCGTTGATGCTGCTGAATTGCTGCATCTGCAAGAGGTGATTAAGCAGGTTCACGTTGATGACCTGATTGTCGAATACATTGTCTCCCTGGCCGTTGCCACCCGCGAGCACGGCGACGTGTACCTCGGCGCAAGTACACGGGGAGCATTAGCCCTCTATCGGGCTGCGCAGGCATGGGCGGCGATGAATGGGCGTGATTTTGTGATCCCTGATGATGTCAAATTGCTCGCTCAACCAGTGCTCGGCCATCGCCTGATCATCAGTCCGGCAGCTCGTGTGCGCAATGTGACGGCACAGGCAATTATTGATGAGGTGCTGGCCGCCGTACCGGTGCCGGGCGCACGCGCCGGTCGGCGTTTTGAACGTATAGCAGGAGGGTAGCGGTGATGGCTCACTGATTATGCCTGTCACTAGTTGGGATGAGTGCTACCCTCGCCGCAAGCGAGGGTCTGAAGGATACACCGGTTCCACCGATACTCGTGTAGGATGCGGGCCGGCGGCCCGCGCTCCCAGGCCCGCAGGTCGTTGGGCAGTGATATGCACACCAAAGCATTCCACCGATACTCGTGTAGGATGCGGGCCGGCGGCCCGCGCTCTCAGCGCCAGCGGGTGTTGGTCGGTGCTCGGCCCACCAACGACGGCCTGCCACCAATCCTCGGGCAGGATGCGGGCCGGAGGCCCGCGCTCCCAGCGCCGGCGGGTGTTGGTCGGTGCTCGGCCCACCACCGACGGCCTGCCACCAATCCTCGGGCAGGATGCGGGCCGGAGGCCCGCGCTCCCA
>JAGHYT010000024.1:0-40269 GCA_017743535.1 Chloroflexus sp. | reverse complement strand
GCCGCAGGATCGCTCCTGCTCCGCTCATCTCTCCCCCTTCCTCTCCCGCAGCGTGGGAGAGGAAGGGGGCTAGGGGGAAGGTGAGGGCCTCTCCCGCAGCGCGGGAGAGGAAGGAGGGCCAGGGGGGAAGGTGAGGGTGGCGCTTGCACCATCCATGCATCTGCGTTGCACGATTACCAGCTTGCGTTTACAATCGATAACACAAGAATGTTAGCTATTCACACGGGGGGCGTATGCGCATCGTAGCAATGATCATGGCAGGCGGCGAAGGCACCCGTCTCAGTGTCCTCTCGGAAAAACGAGCAAAGCCTTCAGTACCTTTCGCCGGTAAGTTTCGGATCATAGATTTTACCCTATCCAACTGTGTCAACTCTGGTATCTTCGATGTCGCAGTTCTGACTCAGTACCGACCTCATTCTCTCAACGAGCACATCGGTATCGGAAAGCCGTGGGATCTCGACCGTGCTCGTGGTGGTGTGCGCTTACTTCAGCCGTACCAGGGTCGTCGTGATGAGTCGTGGTATCGCGGGACGGCTGATGCCGTCTACCAGAATCTGGCCTACATCCAGGAGCGACGCGCCGATCTGGTACTTATCCTGTCTGGTGATCATATCTACAAGATGAACTACAACGATATTATTAACACGCATCTACAAAAACGGGCTGATCTGACAGTGGCGGTGATGGAGGTACCACTCGAAGAGACCGATCGCTTCGGTATCATGACCATCGACGAAAACGACCGGGTGATCGAATTTACCGAGAAGCCGAAGGGGCGAGATAAGGGGAATCTGGCCTCGATGGGAATCTACGTCTTTAACACTGACATCCTGATCCGGCGTCTTTCCGAGGGTGGGCCGGAGAAACCCCGCATCGATTTCGGTAAGGATGTGATTCCGGCGATGGTCGCTGAAGATCGAGTCTTTGCCCACCGCTTCAAGGGGTATTGGGTCGATGTCGGTACGATCCAGTCGTACTGGGAGACGAGTATGCAGTTGCTCGACCCATCACTTGATTTCGATCTCTTCGATCCGAACTGGTTGATCCGCACCCGTAGCGAAGAGCGACCACCGGCCAAGATCGGGCCGCAGGCAAAGGTGACCCAATCGATTATCTGCAACGGCTGTACTATTCGCGGAACGGTCATTCATTCAGTGTTGTCGCCAGGCGTCTACGTTTCGCCAGGAGCGGTTGTGCGCGATAGTGTGGTTATGAACGATACCTGGATTGGCCCCGGCGCGGTGCTAGATCGGGTGATTATCGATAAAAAGGTTGTGGTCGGCGCCGGTGCTCGGGTCGGTTTTGGTGACGATTTGACGGTGCCGAACCGCAAACAACCTGATAAACTTAACTGCGGGGTGACCGTTGTTGGCAAAGCGGCCCATATTCCAGCCGGAATTACTATCGGTCGGAATGTCATCATTAATGCAGACCGTGAAGCAGAAGATTTTCCAGCCAGTGATGTACCGTCGGGAGAAACGATCTGAGTTCCCAGTTTGTCGGCCATACCGGCGGGAAACGCTCTTGCTGTATTGACGTTACAAACGGAGTCGATATGCTACGCACTCTTGTGATGATACTGGCCGGTGGTGACTCACCGGCACTCAGTGTCCTTACCGCCGAACGCACTGAAGCGGCGGTACCGTTTGGTGGTAAGTACCGCATTATTGATTTTGCGCTCTCAAACTGTGTTAATTCGGGTCTGTACAATGTAGCCGTGTTGACTCAGTATCGTCCACGTTCGCTCCACGCTCACCTTGGCGTTGGACGACCCTGGGATCTCGACCGTGCGCAAGGTGGCTTACGGCTGCTACACCCTTCACCGACCCCTGATGGTGGTGGTTGGCAGCGTGGGACGGCAGATGCGGTACGCTACAATCTTGATGTGGTTGAAGAACAGCCGGTCGATGCAGTGCTCCTCCTGGCCGGTGACCACATTTACAAGATGGATTATACGCCCCTGCTCAAACTGCACGAAGAGCGGCAAGCTGATTTGACTATGGCTGTACGGAGTGTAAGTCCTCACGATGCCCATCGTTACGGTATTGTGTCGGTTGGGAGCGAAGGACGGGTGGATCGTTTCGTCGAAAAACCACGCCGGGCCGATTCAAACCTTGCGTCAATGGGTATTTACGTCTTCCGTAAGCAGTATCTGATCGATCTGCTTCGTTCGACCGATGCTGTCGATTTTGGTCGTCATCTGCTGCCGCACATTGTAACAAGTGCGCGTGCTTTTGCTTACTACTTCCAGGGCTACTGGGCCGATGTCGGTACGGTACAGGCGTACTACGAGGCGAATCTGGCGTTGCTGGCCGAAACTCCAGCACTTGATCTGTACGACCCCGAATGGGTGATCCATACGGTCAGTTCTGATCGACCGGGCGCTGAGATTGGCGTGCAAGCACGGGTTGAAAATAGTCTGCTCAGCGATGGCTGCCGGGTATACGGTACGGTTATCGGATCGGTGCTTTCGCCAGGGGTAATCGTTGCTCCTGGTGCAGTCGTGCGTGACTCCATCGTCATGGGCGATGCTATCATCGAACCCGGTGTTGTCCTTGACCGCTGCATTATTGATGAAGGTGTGCGGATTGGCGAGGGGGCGCGAGTCGGTGATGGCGATGATAATACGCCAAACACTGAAGCACCAGAACGCTTGAACACTGGGCTAACCATTGTTGGTTTAAAGGCTCAGATACCGGCAGGTGTGCGCATTGGGCGCAACGTTGCGATCAGACCACGTACACCGGCTAGTGCCTTTCCGGCAGATGGTAACGTGCCGAGTGGAGCGACTATTTAGCGGAACAATATGACATCTCCTGGCGACCTGGTAATTGATCCTTCTATCCGTTCCCGCCTTCAGCAGGGACACCCCTGGGTTTACCGGAATCACCTAATCGGCGGTGAACGATTGCGTACCGGCCAATGGGTATGTGCGCGCTGTGGTGGTTTGACGGTCTATGGCCTGTACGATGCTCAGAGTCCAATCGGTCTACGCATTTACAGTCGGCATGATTTCCCGAATCAGCAATGGTTTCGCGAACGAGTCTGGGAAGCCTGGGAACTGCGGGCGCCAATACGGGCCAGTGGTCAGACAACGGCCTACCGTTGGATCTATGGCGAAGGTGATTATCTGCCCGGTCTGGTCGTTGATCGTTACGGCGATTATGCTGTTATCCAAACCTACGCCGATAGTGTACAAACGATTGTGCCCATCGTCGCGAATGCCCTCCGTGCCGTTGATCCGGAGCTGCGCGGTGTGATACAGCGACCACGCCAGCACGATGATGATGACCAGGCACAACCGATATTGCTGTGGGGAGAGTGGCCGCCACGCAATCTGGTTGTACAGGAAAACGGTCTTTTTTTTCAGGTTGATATGCTCTACGGTCAGAAAACCGGTCTATTTCTCGACCAGCGTGAGAACCGGCGCACGCTGGAGGGGATGGTTGCCGGCGCCAGTGTGCTGAACTGTTTTGCGTACACTGGAGGTTTTTCCCTCTATGCCTTACGCGGTAATGCAGCCGAAGTCGTGAGTTGCGACGTTGGGCATGGGCTGGCCGAGGCGACAGCCACTAATATCGCTCTCAACCATTTGCCAGCAGACCGTCATCGCTTTGTGACCGACGATTGTTTCGCGCTGCTTGACCAGTATGCTAGGCGAGGACAGATGTTCGATGTTGTCATTCTTGATCCGCCTAGCTTTGCCCGCACACGTAGCAGTCAGCACGCTGCCATGCGCGCCTACGTGCGAATCAATGCACTGGGATTGCGTTGTGTCACGCCTGGCGGTCTGCTGGTAACTGCCAGTTGTACGGCACAAATTGGGCCAGAGCAGTTCCGTGAGTTGCTCGGTGAAGCGGCTGCCCAGGCCCATCGCCGAATGCAAATCATTCACGAGGCTGGTCACCCGCTCGATCATCCCGTGCCCGCCGGTTTTCCTGAAGGACGGTATCTAAAGTATGTGATTGCCCGTGTACAGACCCTGGTGTAGATGTGTACCTGGAGAGGTGCCACGACATCGTAGTGCATCCGTTTCCCGGCATGAGAATTCGTTTCAATCCTCACAGATACAGGGATTGTTCGGCTATGCTATAATCTGGCTATGCACGTTCTCCAAATCTCGTGGGAATATCCACCACATATCGTCGGTGGTCTTGGTCGCCATGTAGCTGATCTGGCGCCAGCCCTAACTGAGCACGATGTGATCGTTACCGTCCTTACCCCCCAACTACGTGGCGGGGAGGCGTTTGAACGTCATCAAAATCTCACCATCTGTCGTGTCTCAGTTCCAACGCTCGATACCGACGACTTTCCCGGTTTTGTCTATCATACCGGTCGCCATCTTGAGCAGGCAGCTCATGCGCTTTTCCCTGGCGGACGACCTGATCTGATTCACGTTCACGACTGGCTTACCGCTGAAGTTGGGATTGCCCTCAAACATCACTGGCGCATCCCGCTGATTGCTACCATTCATGCAACCGAACGTGGTCGTGGGCGGGGCGCCATCAACGGTCAGCGTGCCCAATATATTAACGATCTCGAATGGCGTCTGACCTACGAAGCCTGGCGGGTGATTGTCTGTTCGCATTTTATGGCTCGTCAGATCCGAGAATACTTTACCACACCGGCGGATAAGATCGATGTGATCTCGAATGGTGTACACTTGCCCTCCCAACCGTTTGCCAATCCGGCCGAATGGGTGTCATTCCGCCGCCGGTTTGCTGCCGATAACGAAGCACTCGCCATCTTTGTCGGACGGTTAGTGTACGAGAAGGGGGTACATATTTTGTTAGAGGCCTGGCCACGAGTGGTAGCCGACATACCGGCGCGTCTGGTTATTGCCGGTACCGGCAGTATGCTCGACGAACTGAGACGGCGTGCAACCGAACTCGGTATTGCGGTAGAGTTTCTGGGCTTTATCAGCGATGAAGACCGCAACCGGCTATACGCAGTTGGTGATGTTGCCGTCTTTCCCTCCCTCTATGAACCGTTTGGCATTGTCGCGTTGGAAGCCTTTGCCGCCGGGTGTCCGGTGATTGTCTCTGATGCTGGTGGATTAGCCGAAGTTGTGCAACACGAACTCAACGGCCTCGTTGTGCCAGCAGGAGATGTAGAGGGGCTGGTCCAGGCACTGCTTGCCAGCCTGCATGCACCCGCCGATTCACGGCTACGTGCGGCACGCGGTGCTGCGCTGGCCCGTGCCTACTACACTTGGACACGCATTGCCGGTGAAGTCAAAGCAGTGTACGATCGTGTCTGGATGGAGTGGAAAGCTGGTGCTTGGGGTAAAGAGATTATGCGCCGCGCTTGAGGCAGATGAACAGGGAATGACACTATGCCCGGAAACACCTTTGGTCACGTCTTTCGCTTAACAACGTGGGGCGAGTCGCACGGGCTGGCAGTTGGTTGTACCGTCGATGGTTGCCCCGCCGGTTTGCCGCTTGATGTTGCCGATATTCAGCGTGAACTTGATCGCCGACGTGTCGGTCAGAGTCGGGTCAGTTCGCAGCGTCGTGAGGCCGATGAAGTTCAGATTCTCTCTGGCGTTTTCGAGGGGCGCACAACCGGTACCCCGATTACAATGATCGTGTACAACACCGACGCCAAATCGCACCACTACGAAAATATTAAAGATACCTATCGCCCCGGTCATGCCGACTATACCTGGGATGTCAAGTACGGCTTTCGCGACTGGCGTGGTGGTGGCCGCTCATCGGCGCGTGAGACCATCGGGCGGGTGGCAGGTGGTGCTGTGGCCCGACGCCTCCTGGCAACCTACGGTGTAAGTATTATCGGTTACACCCTGCAACTGGCCGATCTGCGCGCCGAAGTGTTTGATGAAGCAGAAATTGAGCGGAATATTATGCGCTGCCCTGATGCCCGCATCGCAGCACTCATGGTCGAACGAGTTGATCAGGCGCGTCGTGAACTCGACTCGCTGGGTGGTATTGTTGAAGTGCGTGCCCGAGGAGTTCCTCCCGGCTTGGGCGAGCCGGTTTTTGATAAACTTCAGGCTGATATAGGCAAGGCTATGTTCTCCATTCCGGCTATCAAAGGGGTTGAGATTGGTGAAGGCTTCGGTGTAGCTATGCTGCGTGGGTCACAGAATAACGATCCCTTCATTCGCCGCGATGACGGCAGGATTGGCACGCTTTCCAATCATCATGGCGGCATTCTCGGCGGTATTTCAACCGGAGAAGAAATTGTGGTACGTCTGGCAGCCAAGCCTCCGGCCAGCATTGCTCGCCCCCAACAGACAGTTGATCGCGAAGGAAATCCGGTTACGATTGAAGTGCATGGCCGCCACGATCCCACAGTTCTACCACGCCTGGTACCGGTAGCCGAAGCGATGCTGGCATTGGTGTTGGCCGACCATCTCCTTCGTCAGCGGCTGGCTCGCGTGACGTGGGAGGATCATTATGGCGAAGCATGATGAACTACCGAAGAGAAGCCGCTGGTTGCCATTGCTGGCATTACTAGCTGTCTTAAGCTGGTTCCTGGTCATTGCTATGCTGATCCGTCTCAATTTGACCGACGGCTCAGCAATTAGATGGCGTCTGCTTTTCGCTGTTGTAGCTTTTATCACCGGTATTACCACCTTTGGGTCTCTCGAACGATGGCTTGAGTTGCCCGGTCTGACCGTAGAAGGGACGCTAGGAGTCTGGCTTTTTCTGGTTACGGTGGCAATGATACCGGCGCCGACCGGTACTTTACTCGACCCACCTGATATACCGGTGTACACATTGATGTTGTTTGCCGTCTTTCTGTGTGTTGCTGCAATCTGTCGGCCAATTATTGCTGTTCTGAGTCGGCGCTGGATTACACTGCGGGCCTGGGCACTCGACAACCGTAGGGTGCGTCGTGAAGCATACGAATGTGGCATATTCGTTGCCACTGTTTTGGCGTTGGCCGCGTTGCGCACGCTTGACCCGATTAAATTTATTGCGCTGGCCGTGATCCTGGTGCTGATTGAAATTCTCTTCTTATCGTTGATCGGGTTAGAAAGAGCATAACGCGGTAAAGGAATACGCACTATGATCCGTATTGCTATCATCGGTCTGGGGCTGATCGGAACGTCATTGGGTATGGCCCTCCGTAATGCTGATCCGAAGGAGTCACCCATCGGCCACATTACGATCACCGGTTTTGATCGCGACCTCAAGGTTACTCGTGAAGCACGTGGACGATTAGCAATTGATCGTGAAGCCCGCACGTTAGCCGATGCAGTCCACGACGCGCAAATCGTGGTTGTCGCAACGCCGGTACGTGCCATTCGCGATGTGTTCGGCGAACTGGCTTCACGTTTACCCAATGGTACTATCGTCACCGATGTTGCCAGCACGAAAGCGATGGTCTGCCGCTGGGCAAGCGAACTGCTCCCGTCAACCGTTACCTTCATCGGTGGCCACCCAATGGCCGGACGCGAACAATCGGGGCCAGGGGCTGCCGATCCCGACCTCTTCCGTAATGCGATCTACTGTCTCACGACCATCAGCACCACAACGCCGCAGGCTGTTGAAGCGGTAGAAGCGATGGTGCGTACAATCGGCGCCAAACCGTACTACATCGATCCAGAAGAGCATGATGCCTACGTAGCCGGTATCTCGCATCTCCCCCTTCTGCTCTCCGTTGGTTTGGTCACTGCAACCGGGAATAGTCCGGCCTGGAAAGAAATGGCACCGCTGGCTGCTACCGGCTTCCGCGATGTATCGCGTCTGGCCTCCGGTGATCCCGCCATGCAGCGTGATATTCTGCTGACCAATCCGCATGGCTTAAGCCGCTGGATCGACGAAGTGATTCGCTTCCTCATAACGGTCCGTGATCAGATTACTGCCGGTGATGCGGAAGCTATCGAACAACTCCTGCAACAAGCCAAGGCTACTCGTGATGCCTGGCTTGCCAGTAAGCCGCACTTACGTCCTGGTGAAGCCGATTTCACCAGCATGCCTACTGTCGAACGACCGAGTCTGCTCGGCTTACGCTGGCCGAAACGAAATGAATGATGTGATGGTACTCCGCTGCGGGTTCCGACCCTGCCTTACAAACGGGGTGCTATCGTGCTTAGAGTCGTCGGTAGTGCAGATCAGCACTGTCGTTGGTTGACATCGCTCGACCCGATGTGCAAAAATAACGCATATACAGATGCCTAGGTGGTCCCGGCAAAAGGATCAACATCATGACACATCTGCTCAACTGGCTCCTGAGCATCGATTCGCCTGATCCTGAAGTTCAACGCCGAGGAAAGATTCTCGTTACCTTAAGTTCTGGGATCGTAGCTGTTTTGCTAACGGTCGGGCTCACCCTGACCCTCTTCCAACCGACAGTTGGGCGCCTGGTGAACCTGACCCTGGCAGTGTTGGTCTTTGTCACTGCCGCCATTCTCGGCAAAAAAGGGTTGGTAACGGTTGGCGGCTACGTCTTGATCATTCTGACCGCTCTCGGTGCGATAAGTGGTGTATTTCTTAATCCAACCTCACCATTTAACACCTTCTATCTTATTGTCAGCCTCCTACTTGCCAGTATTTTGCTTAAACCCTATCAGATTTGGATCGTGCTTGGGCTGTGTCTCCTGAGTATTTTTGGGGTCAGTCAACTACTTCCAGCAGACGTTCGGGTCAGCGGCAACTTCACTCCCGCATTGAGTCATCTTGCCGTGCTTCTCATCGTGAGCGCGTTTATCTCGTTCATTGGCGCGCAAAGCCTCGTTTCGGCGCTCAGAACCGCCACCGAAGCACGTCTGCAAGCTGAAAAAGCCTATCAGCAGCTTGCCGAACTCAATGCGTCGTTAGAAGAACGGGTTGCCGAACGGACAGCAGCACTACAGCGCCTTAGTGAAGAGCAGCGAGCGACACTGATCAAATTAGAGCAAAGTCTGGCTGCTCAACAGCAACTCCAGCACACCATTGCCGAACTTTCTGTTCCTGTGATTCCGGTACGCGATGATACACTGGTCATCCCCTTGGTTGGTGCAGCTACCCCTGAACTGCTTGAACATCTGAACCACCATGCATTACAGGCCATTGAGCAATACCATGCGCGTACCTTAATTATTGATTTGACCGGCATCGCCCTCCTCGATACCCACGCAGCCGCACAACTCATGCAAACAGCGAAGGCAGCCCGTCTGCTTGGCGCCGAGACAGTGGTCGTCGGTATTCGCCCGGAGATAGCACAGACGCTGGTTAGCCTTGGTACGCCGCTGACTCATCTGCGCACTGCTGCCACGTTGCAAATGGCATTATTGAATTCACTGTAAAAAGGTGATCTTCTCACCACAGAGACCACGGAGATCACAGAGACTAAAGATAATTTTATCTTTCATTGAACATAGGGTTGTGAAATTTTCTTGCATGCACCCAATGGCCAAAAATTATCCTTTTATTCATAAACCTTACACGCTCTGCGTGCTCTGTGTGCTCCGTGGTGAGTTTTTGCAGTGGACTCATTATTTGGTCGGCAGCCGCGGCTAGATGGCGGGAAAGCAAACCTGTCATAACAGCTTACTCAGACTCGAAATGGCGTATTCGTATTCCTGGGTCGGGAAGCATTCTTCATCGTCTGAGCTACTGGAGGAGAACTGTGCATACTCTGCCTGAAAGCGCATTTGATCATTTCATCGGTGTTTACAGTGCTGTGAAGAAAACGTTTGAAACTGTCCATTCGTCGACAGGACAGAAGTTTCGTTCTCCACTAGTTTCGATTCGCTGGCATTTCTATCTGGTACTGTTGTTTACATTCCTCTCCTGGTTTTTTGTCAGTCAGCCTCTTGTCAGTATGATCACAGCGGATTTTCGTTTTATTGTTAGTGTTTTTGGGTTTGCGTTGTGGACTATTCTCATTGTTCTCATTGCTCGTCCGATTTACCTTTATATTAATAGCAAACCATTCTTACCGTTGTTGTGTAGCGTCTTACTTCTGCCTGCCTTACCACTATTATTATTTGCAATCACTACAAACAATGTTACCGATGCGATCATCTATTATCTATTCTGGTTCACAATATCGTTTGCAGCTTGGCTCATGTTATTCGGTATGAGCATTATGATCGGTGGGAACATCCCTCTCATTGCATTATTACTCTTTTCATCGGTTAAAAACAACCAGGGCGAAAAAGACCTGATTCCAGGTTATATCGACATCGTGCGCCAGGCAGCCAGCAACATTCAGAGTGATGACAGGTTCAAAAAGTTAGATATAAACGACTGGCGCCATATCGAGCATATCGCACGTTGGAAGTTTGATGGTATGAATGGCCGTCTACAGGCATTCTCATTTGGTATTGGTGGATTGGCATTTCTGAGCATCTTTGCCCTGATATTTTCCCCAGAAGAAGTTCGCCAAATGCAGGAACAGTTTTGGCAAATGATCGGTCAATTTTTGGGGATAGTACCGGAGGAAGATGGGCAGACAGGTATCCTGTTGTTGATCGTCTTTGGGATCGTGTTTCTGGCGATACGATATTTTTATCGCTCCTACGCTGAACTACGGTATCTCGAAGCAATTGGCATCATCTGCGGTTTAGTCCAGCAGTCGCAGCCGGCCGACGGTTCGGTAAGCAAGCCACTCTCGGAAACTAGCCCTGTATCTGCGAATACGGGTGATGGGGCTACGACAGTGGTCGCAGTTGAATCTAGTTCTCACTCAGCCTCGATGCACGATCAGACAACAGAATAACGCTGTTCGTAGGTGATCATCGCAGAGTATCAGGCAATGAGATCGTTGGAAACTCCTGGATCCATCGAAAAGAGCTTTTCAATATTTCCAAAATTCTTGTGACTGGAAGCGCAGACTTCTCGATCGCATCCTACAGTGACCTCGGTGGAACTTTGTAGGAGGGCAAGGACATCGGGTCGCTTGGTGCGGCGACGACGCATAGTGGCCCCCCTCCTGCTCCCCGTGTGGGAGAGGAAGAGGGCTGGGGTGAAGGTGAGGGGAACCGGATGGCTAACACGACGCACCCTGAATGCGACCGCTGGGCGCGCGGGCCGCTTGACCGGCAGTAGAGTGGGCGTGCGGGTTAGGATGCACCCTGAATGCGACCGCTGGGTGCGCGGGCCTCCGGCCCGCATTGTGCAGTGGTTGCGATGGAACCAACACCCATCGCAAGCGCTCACGATGCGATCGGGGTTAGAACCCGCACCGACCGCGTCGGCGGCGGACATCACCGGCGTACCAACGAGAGGACGCTGTACGCTGCTGCACACACGATGAACGGGTTGGGTAGCTCGTTGTTCCTCTCATCTGTCAGCCAGGTGAAAACGTTAAAAAGCCCTAATTCACGAACAAACGTACTTGACAAAACAAGTGTTCGGAAGTTATAATTACGACATCAGTTCTACTATTGCGCCGCAGTCTACCGAGGCCGCGGTCAACGAAAGGAAAGTGGCCATGCGAAAGCATGAGATGTCTGATCGACAGGCAGAGATTTATCAATATATTGTACGTTTTATAAGAGAACGTGGTATTTCTCCATCAATTCGTGACATCCAGCGTGATCTCCATATCTCCTCAACCTCAGTTGTATCATACAACTTAGATGTCCTGGAAAAACTCGGTAAAATCGTGCGCAATGATAAAATCTCCCGCGGGATTAGCCTGCCAGGGTTAACACCAACCATGTTGCGAAATGAGATTGGTCGAGTGCCTTTGCTAGGCACCATTACCGCAGGTTCACCGCTCCCCGATCCAGAAGAGATTGATATTAGTCGAGCAGAGCAGATCGTTGTCCCCGCTGATGTTGTCCCACCTGAGCGATTGACGAACGTGTATGCGCTTAAGGTGCGCGGGCAATCGATGATTGATGCCCTGATCGATGACGGTGATATTGTGCTACTGCGCCAGCAAGAAACGGCTGAGAACGGCCAGATGGTAGCCGCATGGCTGATCGACGAAAACGCGGTGACCCTCAAGAAGTTTTATCGCGAAGAGGGCCGTATCCGCCTGCAACCGGCTAACTCGACGATGCAACCTATCTACACGCATCCTGATAATGTTCGTATTCGGGGGCGCGTGATCGGTGTCCTGCGCAGTTTGATCTAATCGCCTACTCCACAATACTCTAATAGCCGATGCTCAATTGCGATTGAGCATCTTTTTTGTCTCAGATGGCCGATGTTATGCCTCGGTCTGATCTCATTCGCTCGGTAGGCCAACGAGCAGTGTTCCTGGTTCGGGTATCGTTTTCTCTTGCGGTTGAAACGGCACGAGTTATTGCCTTCGACTTGTTGCAGCTTGATTTCGAGTGGTCACACACCCTTATCTGCTCCAATCGCTCTTGCCTTCTACTCGCCGGACGGGAGCGGAAAGTGGGCCGAGGGAAGGTAGGGGGTGTCGCACTTCTTAGCGCGTGATCAAAAACCCAGATTTCTCATCGTACCGTACCCGTTCGACCATTGCGTAAGGGGTTACCAACGTTCTTTCCCGCCAGTCACTCCACGTTCCCCTTTCCTCTACCCGCGTGGGAGCAGAAGAGGGCGAGGGGGATAGTGAGGGGCCGTGTTGTACCACCGCTCTACGGGACCATCGGCGGCGCAATTGGCGGGGCATCAACCGGCATCAGCCACGGCTCAACTGGCGGCACAATCCACCACCACTCGACTGTTACCCACATCACCAGCGCAATCGCGCCAATAACGACAACAAACCCCAGATCGCTCCAACGTGGTTGCCATTTCCGTGTCGGTAGCGCAAGATGTGAACTGATCCAGAGCAGGATGAAGGTTCCTAACCCAAACCCCAGCAATGTCGCACGATAGACCGGCATAAGCAGTGGCCCTTCTGGGGCGTAACGCACGATTCCGATACTAAACTGCGACAAAAAGGGGATAACCATAAACGGATCGCTAACGCTGAAAACCGGTAGATCAGGCTGCGGCATTATTGGCATAACCGTCGTTACTGCAACGATAGCGCTGAACGGATTGAGGTAAAGAAGCCATGGTGGTGGGCTTTGACCTTGCGGATTACTGAATTGCGACCAGACTGACGCGATAATCAACGGCACACCGCAAATAAGTAGTACAATCGTATAGCTTAAGATGACCGCCGGTACAGTGCGACCTAGTAGTGCCGAACTGAAGAGACCTACCGTGCCAAAGAAGAGGGCCGCACTACCTAATAGAAGGACCGTCAAGACCAGTGTTCGCAATGAGACGCCACCGAAAATCAAGACGGTGCTGAACACCGGTATTGATGCCACAATCAGCAGAAACAGATAGCTTAGGGCGCCAATGAGTTTGCCCGATAGCAATTGACCGGGTCGTAAGGGTGTTGCCAGCAACATATCGTAGGTCAAGCGCTCGCGTTCGCTGCTGATCGCACTGCTCGTTAATATCGGTGCAACTAACACGATAAAAAACATCTCGGTAAAGGCCAGACCCTTGAATAAAGCCTGTCCGATATGTGAACTCAACACGACCATCCCAGCCCGCGCCTGTGAGACCATATACTGATAGATACCAAAGGTTGTGAGGATCAGAACGAGCAGGAAGATGGTCAGAATCAGATACGGACGGGCACCACGCATACGGGTGCGCGCTTCACGTACCAGGATCGGATTGAGCTGTGGTATCCGGAGTTGTGCATTCATAGGCATTCCTAGCACTGGATGACGACGTTTTCAGCCAGTATTTGCCATTGTCAAGCGTAAGAAGAACTCTTCGAGGTTCTCACTGCGCGCACTAAACTCGCTGATTGCCACGCCAGCGCTGACTAGTTCAGCAAGGAATGTGGCACACTGCTCTTCACCAACCGGTTGTGTAAAGTCAACAATTAATGAGCGTGGATCAGCCGGCAAAGTGCTAACAGCCTGTACCAGTGGTTGATGTTGAAGTAATGTCAGTGCTAAGACTACATCGCTCTCGCGGGCAATTCGCATGCGTACCCGTGAACCGGTGGCTAATTGTTGCTGCACTTCAGCCAACGGCCCGCTGATCAGCATCCGTCCGTGATCGATAATACCAATTGCATCGCACACTTCGGCCAGTTCGCTCAAAATATGCGAGCTGAGCATGATGGTCTTTCCCATGCTTCTCAGTGTGCGTAATAACTCGCGTAACTCTACCCGTGCGCGTGGGTCTAAACCACTGGCCGGCTCATCAAGTAGCAAGATGAGCGGGTCGTGTACCAGGGCATGGGCCAGACAGAGACGCTGCTGCATACCGCGGGAGAGGGTTTGCACAAACGCATCACGTTTGTCACTCAGATCAACCAATTCGAGGAGTTCATCTACCACCTGGCGCAGGCGGGCCCCGCGTAACCCATAACAGCGGGCGAAGAAGTCGAGATACTCCCAGACCCGTAGATCATCGTAGACACCGAAAAAATCCGGCATATAGCCGACAAACCGCTGCGCCAATCGGGTAGTCAACCGTTCACCCATAAGGCGAATTTCACCGCTGGTTGGGGTTTGCAAGCCGGCCAATAGCCGCAGGGTGGTTGTCTTACCGGCTCCGTTTGGGCCAATGAAACCGTAAATGCACCCTTGCGGTACTTGCAAATTGAGCCGATCAAGCGCAATCAGCTTCTTATAGCGGTGTGTCAGTTCAATCGTTTCGATTGCCAGCGTCATGGTAGGCGTCCTCGCACGATAGGATCAGGATAGACACAGGTAAAGTTCTGTATATCGCGATTCTTAAGCCGTAATCGTATAATCCCCTGAGGACTGAGAAAATGCTCGGGCTGGGGTATCTCGATCTCGATATTTTGAAACACCTGGGTGGGAACCGATTCCCACTGCCCGTTCGTCCAGTCGTACAGCTCGATATCCCCGTTCCAGAAAGCATCGGAGCGTAAGTTGAGCGCTAGGAATGCAGGTTGTAAACCGACGAGACTCTCTGGCAATGTAAAACGCATAATAGTTGCGTTGTTATCGGGAACGATGCCAAGCCGATCCCCGGTGTAGCAGGGGCTATTGAAACCACTACTGTGTTCAATTGAGATCGCAAAACTACCATTATGCAGTTCTAGCTCCTCGGTCGTGCGCAGGTGTACCATACCACGGATCAACGTGAGCTGCTGTATTGTTGCCTGTCGTTCAAGCGGAGCTAGCCAGGTCTTGGTATCACTATACCAGGCTAAAACCAATGGTTGTAGGCCACGAGTGTTAGTGCCATACCCGTAGAGGGCATCGAGAATCCGGCTCCGTAATTGAATCGTTGGGGAAACCGGTTGCCCTATCTTCGCCATACCTTCAAATTGCGGGCCGTAGATCAGATAACTAAGTGAGATACCATCAAAAGCATGAGATGGTTGTACGAGTGATACTGAGCGCTGCTCACCAGGAGACAGGCTACCGATTATACCGACCCGATTCCCGTAAACCAATACCACATCTTCGAGTGACCGGTCACTGCGGTTCGTCGCTTCACCCGTTACTTCATCACCGTTGATTGTTATGTGCGCTGCAAGGTTTGGCGCACGAACGATTCGATCACTGAGCAGACCCTGGAGTGACCATTGTTGAATCTCTAACCCCTCTACCACCTGACCATCAGCAGCCGCCTGCACATAACGGCCATTCGTTAACGATGGTGTACTCCACGGTCCTTGCACTGAAATCGGGCGTACTAACGCGGTGGTGTCAGTGGTACCTAAACGATAGGTAAACCGATCTGGGGAAAAAATACCAATGAATGCCCGTTCCCGCGCCAGTGTTGGGGTATTCGCGTCGAGGAGTGTAATCTGGCTGATAATGACTTCTCCCCCGCGCAGACCATAGCCGATGCTGTAGGCAATAGCGGCGAAGATCACAGTCAGCACTGGTATTACGATCCAGCCCAGTGCTAGCCGATCTAACCGGCGTAAGACCAGGTACGTTATCGGCCCGACCACGATCAGATAACAGGCAAGTAACATGCCGATCACGTTCAGGGAAGGTAAATCCAGTGCCGGTAAGCTAGTTAATGCGCTGGCGAGATTCTCTTCAAGGTATGTTGCGTAGAGTTTGGTACCAAAACCTAGCCCCTGCGGAATAAACGATGGAGGGGGAAGCAGTGCCTGCCATAACTCACGCCAACCGGTCCAGTTCACCAGTTGGGGGGTAGCCAAATCAAACGCGAGAACGATTGATTGACCATCACCATAACGGATTCCATACGCCAGCGGCAACTGACTCGTGATCAATGGTATCGTCACCGGGAAGACCCGTTGGGTTGCCGTACCTGTAGCTGGGTTCAATACCACAGGCGTTAGCAACGGATCATCAAGCGGCTCTGCTAGAGCACCGGCTGTCGCGGCGACAAGCTCTGGCGGCAAGAGCGACAACGTGCGTTGTATGCCAACATCACCATTCACCAGCAACGTACCACCACGTTGTACCCAGCCTTGTAATGCACTCTGCTGCGCTGGTGACAGCTCATTAACTGCAATATCGGTGAGAACAAGGGCATCAAAGGCTGACAGCCCTAAACTTTCTGTCGGCAATTCCATCAGTGACAACGGCACACTTGTCACCCGTATGCCATCAGTCAATTGTGCAGGTAGACGTATTTCACGATCTCCGATCACCCCAACCAGAACCCCTTCGGTAACCAGTTGCAGACGAGCTGAAGTCGTAGCGACCTCAGCACCGTCCGCCAGTAATCGAACATTGAGTTGACGTGAGTTACCGTAGATGTACGCAAGGATCGTGACCCCTTTCCGGCCACCGCCTGGTACATCAATAAATGTGCTCTGAAAAGGCCCATTGCTCGTTCCAACCACGATCTCGACTCTGCGGTCAACTCCACTGTTCGTTACTTCCACAGCGACCGGTAACCACGTTCCAGGACGAACAAAACCTTGAAATGCTGGTCGGGCAACGAGCGTCATATCGGACGATTGGGCGGTAGTCGTTACCACTATGCTGTGACTTAGAACCAGCCAGGCCAGCAACAGCCCTGGCAACAAAAGCCTTACACGCCATGTGTGCATGCGGCTTCCTCCATTACATCATTACATCATTGTTCGTCAGAATCATCTGACCGATGGTAGACATCACTGAGTGGTTCATACCTCGCCGTTTCAGTCAGAGCAATCCTAGTCAGCACGCCGATACGGTGTATGGGTATGGGGAACGTGCCTGCAAACATAGTCTTCTCGCCTAGAATGTAGGCCGCTGACTTGTAACTGATTCGCCTTTCCGCAGCCCTTTCTACTCCTATGTCGAGGAGTTAGCGTAGGCGCCCGGCGTAAAGGGAATGTTCGGTCTCCGCCTGTGATATTCACTTCTGTGTATATTGACGCTACCCCCGGGGAAAAGGTTCCAACACAACACAAACGCGCCCTCCTCCGGTGAGGAGGAAAGGCGCGGCAATCGTGGCTGCGGTATAATCAACTACGCTTAGCGGCGATAGCGGTGTGATGGATGACGGTCGCGAATACGCACTCGAACCGGATCGGGTTGTACCCGACGCAGCGATACTAACACGCCACCGGCAATCACGATGAAAGCCGCCAGAATAAGTAAAGTCATCATACGCAAATCCTTTCCGCTGCGAAATGGGTCAACACCCGCGGGCGCAAGTGTGTAGTTGCAGTAGTGAGTAGTATAACGAAAAATTGTTACCACGTCCATACCATTTTGTGGATTTTTAGTATTTTTTCATCTTCGGCCCCGACGGCTGTCCTGTCATCGATGGAGGTCACAATGCTTGATCCCGAGTCAATTCGCGCCGGATTGGCTTCAGAAGCCATGCTGCCGGTCACCATCTACTGTTACGATCAGGTCGGATCGACAATGGATGTGGCCCGTACAGCGATCCAATCTCTGCCACCAGCAGCGCTACCGGTATTGGTTGTTGCCGAGGAACAAACTGTTGGACGTGGTCGGCTTGGGCGACGTTGGTTTGCCCCACCGGGAAGTGCTCTGCTCTTTTCGCTGGGTCTCTATCCACCACCCATCGCTACGACCACGCCTACTGCACTGATCTGGATGGCAGCGGTCGCCCTGCTTGAAACGATTGAACGTGAGACACCGTTACGTGTCGGCCTGAAATGGCCTAATGATGTGCTTGTCGAGACTGCGACCGGTTGGGCCAAGACAGCCGGCATCTTACTTGAAGGCGGTTGGGATAAAAATCGACTGGTGTGGGCAATTATTGGCTGTGGGATCAACATCAGTGCAGCCCCCGATCCACAGGTTACACGCTATCCGGCAACCGCACTGGCCATTGCTGCAGCAACACCCATTGATCGTCTCCAATTTTTACAGGCGCTGCTTCAGCGGTACGATTACTGGTTTCGTCAACTTCAGGCTGGCGACAGCGAGCTGTTATGGCAAACCTGGCGGAACCATTTATTGACTCTGGGCCAGATGGTACAGATCACTACTGTTACCGATAGTATTTTCGGTGAAGCGATTGATGTTGATCGCAACGGTTCATTGATCGTGCGTGATGGTAGTGGATCGTTACGCTGGATCGAGAGCGGTGATGTTGGCATAATCGGTGATCATTCGAGTGACGTGTGACAACTTCTTGGTATCAGAGGTTTCTCAGCCGGGTATCATTGTGTCTTGTATTCACGAGGTAACAATGATATGGTATAGTAGCAAGCGGTGCAAAATACAACAGCAAAGATGCCTGATTTGATCCATGACGATCATTGTGCAGAGCAACAGAAATAGTGATAATCAATACGACTGCTCTGCCTAGACCGCGACAAAGGGTATCTGAAATGCGGAGTAGGAGGTTATGATAACTTCGCCTAGGCGGATTTTGAACGGCGCCATACTTATCATTAGCCTGATCGCTGTAGCCACGCTGCTACGAATCGGGCTTGAATGGCGCCAGGCTATAGCAGATATTGATGCGATGATTGTCACCCCGGCCACATTGCCTACTGAACCAACCGTTATTCCCACCCCACAACCTGCTGTTGTCGAGGAAGTTTTCGGTCCACCTCCAGCAACTCCTGTTGTGCAACCGACAGCATCTCTGGCGACAAACCCCGCACCAGCCGCCACCGCAACTGCCGAGGCCCTTCAGCTTAGCCGATCGGAATTAAACATTCTCTTATTGGGAACTGATGCCCGTCCCGATGAAAGTGGGCCGACCCGCACCGATGCTATCGTGCTTGTCCATATTGCCCGTGATACCGGCCGTGTTAGTATGCTCTCCATCCCACGCGATCTCTGGGTAAGCTATCCTATTGGCGGTGAAGGTCGGATCAACGCAGCGTATGCTATCGGCGAACATCGGTTTGGTCCAGGTGGTGGTGCAGCACTGGCCAAATCAACGGTGAGTAAGCTCCTGGGGATTCCAGTTGATTATTTTATCCTGATCAATTTTGAAGGTTTCAAGAAGATTATCGACATCATTGGTGGGATCGAGATTGATGTACCACGGCCAATTTACGATCCGGCCTATCCAACTGATGATTACCGTACCATCGAAGTGTCGTTTGCATCCGGGCGGCAATGGATGGACAGTGAGCGTGCGTTGATCTATGCCCGTACTCGCCATGCGGATAGCGATTTTGGTCGCAACCAGCGCCAGCAACAAGTATTGATGGCGATTTTTCAACGAGTTCGTGAGCGAGGCTTATTACAACAGCTCACCAGTGTCGATGACTATACCGGTGCGCTTCGTGGATACGTGATTACCGACCTCAACTATCGGATGATGTTAGAACTGGCCAGTTTTGCACGCACGATTGATACTGAAGAGATTTTGCGCTATGCTATTGATTCATCATCAATTGTTGAACTTGACGGTGGTGCAACCTTTAGCGTTCGACCACAGGCATTACGTCGTATTGTTGCGCAATTTACTGGCGAAGCCGTCTCAACTGCCGGTGGTGAATAATTAACACCTGTGACCGAAACATCTGCAAGTAGCAGCGTATTTCGCAGTATCGCCCTGGCGGCGTTACTCATCAGTCTGGGCAATATTACCAGTCGTTTACTGGGTTTAGTCCGTGAGCCGATCATTGCTGCCTACTTCAGCCGTGGCCTGGCCGTTGATGCATTTACGCTGGCCTGGACACTTCCTAATGCGCTCTATGAGCTGCTTATTAGTGGCGCAGTCAGTGCGGCGCTGGTGCCAGTGTTTAGTGAATATGCTGAGCGCGACCGGGATGAGTTCTGGTATGTTGCTTCGACCATTATCACCCTTGCCTGTACCATTCTGGTGATAGCAAGTGCATTGTTGGCGTGGCAGGCGCCGCTGGCACTTGCCCTGGTAACGCGACCAACCGAATCGGCACTTCAGGCCGAAGCAGCAGCGCTGATTGGCTGGCTTTTGCCAGCGGTAACGCTCATGGGCATTTCGGGTATCGTCACGGCGATCTTACATGCGCAACGTCGTTTTCTACTACCAGCCTTCGTCGCTGCTGCGTTCAATGCTGGAATGATAGTCGGGATTATCGGCCTGGCTCCACATATTGGGGTCTATAGTTTGGCTATTGGTACCTTACTGGGAGCAATTGCCCAACTGCTCATCCAGTTGCCAGGACTACGTGGCGCTCATTTACGGCTCAGCTTTGATCTTCGCCATCCAGCAGTACGTCGTATCTTACGCCTTTATGCGCCGGTCACTTTAGGGATCGGTTTCTCGTTAATCGGTGTCACGATTGATCGCTGGCTGGCATCAGGCTTTCCTGCGGCTATCTCAACGATGCGCTTTGCCACTACCCTGATCCAATTTCCGCTTGGATTGGTTGCCTCGGCAGTGGCCCTTGCCGGCCTGCCAACACTCTCACGCCAGAGTGTAGCCGGAGACGAGACCGCTTTTCGTAATACGTTGGCAATGGCGCTAAAAATTGTGCTGCTGTTGGTTCTCCCGGCCACGGCTGGACTAGCTGTCCTTAGCCTGCCAATCACGGCTATGCTGTTCGAGCGCGGTGCCTTTACTGCCCAGGATAGTGCAATTACCGCATTAGCGTTGTTAGCCTATCTCCCAGGGTTGCCGGCGGCAGCCGTTGATCAAATATTGCTCTTTGCGTTTTATGCTCGCAAGAATACACTGACTCCTAACCTGATCCAAGGCGCAGCCATTCTGTGCTATCTGCTTGTTGCCATACCGCTGGCTGAATGGACATCACTCGGCTTTTTGGGTCTGGTGTTGGGCAATTCAGCGCAGTGGATCGGACATGCGGTCATTACCGGCTGGCTTTTGCACCGCCTTGTGCCGCTCAGTGGATTACGTCTTGGTGAGGCAGCAGTAAAAGGTCTGCTGGCCAGTGGCATCATGGCGCTGATTGTGAGTGGGATCGCTACGCTCCTTGGTCAATGGTCACCACTGATCCAGGTTTCTATCGCGGGGAGTGCTGGCGTGCTCGTGTATGCGCTGCTCACACTGATCTTACGTATTGAAGCGGCTACCTTCCTGTTTCAGATAATTAGAGGGCGCCTGCGCCGCAGCGGGCGGGAAGGTAGGTAAACGTGGGCATACCGGCGTTGGCGACGGGGCGGTATTGGCGTTGGTATCGGGTTGGCGTCATCGTCCGGCTGCCCTGTCATCCCTTTGACATAGTTGATGTAGGCGATACGATTATTATGGTCGGTGCTGCACCCATTGGCGGTGAGAGATCGCCCTCGTACAGTATTGAATTAATCACCCGATAATTATTTTCTCGTATGTGAGGAACGCTGGTGCGTCGTTTCAAAGTGACACTGGGGCGTTTGATCACGCTCTCAGAGCACCGGCTAGCGCTCCCCATTTTCCAGACATAATCTCAGGGATACAACCGCTCTTCGAGAGTTCGTATTCGTTCCACAAAGAGAGATAGGAAACGGGGAGTATCAAATTCGACCACCGCACGGGCATTTGGCTGCCGACCCCCGCTCAGCATGAAATCAGCCACGGTGAAACCCATCGTCAGCGAACTACAGGTCTCAACTGCAACGTAGACATCGGCATAAGTTGCCAGATCGGGGAGAAAGACGAGCGCTAGAGCTGCCGGATCGTTGATAGCACAACCATCGTACCCAAAGTAGCGGCGATGGAACTCGATATAGAAGCGAGTAGCCTCGGCAATGAAGCGACCGATTGGTTTGCCTGGCTGTGCCAGCCGATCAACCTCGCTCTCGTGCAAGCGCACCAGACGAGTGATGTCCCAGGGCATAATGACCAGCGGGACACCTGAAGAAAAGACGATGTGTGCCGCGTGTGGGTCGGCGTAGACATTAAATTCAGCACGTGGCGTCACATTACCATCAGCGCGCAATGCACTTCCCATCATCACGATTTCACGCAGCGCACCGGCCAGACGCGGTTCTTTGCGTAGGGCAAGAGCAACGTTTGTCAATGGCCCAACCGCCACCAGCGTTATTTCACCGGGTGCAGACAGGGCTGTGCGAATGATGAAATCAACGGCGTGTTCGCGAGCCGGTTGCAGGTCGGCAGGGGGAAGCTGCGCATAGCCGAGGCCGCGCTGACCATGAGTCTCGTGAGCGGTTGTCAATGGCCGGAGTAGCGGACGATCACAGCCAACAAACAGCGGTATGTGTTGACCACCACCCAGTTCGAGGATGGCAAGTCCATTAGCCACTGCTTCGGCCAGGGTGCAGTTTCCATGGACTATGCTGAGACCGAGTAATTCCACTTCGGGCGAGGCCAGCGCGAGCAAGATAGCTAAAGCATCATCGATACCCGGATCGGTATCGAGGATAATCCGGCGAGGCGCGTTCATCGAACCTCCTGATAGGGAACAAATAGCGTCAATGATCGTTGATTACTATAGCACAAAGTGAGGAGTGAGCAGTGAGAGTGGGTCTGAACAGTATTGTCTGGGCATGCGGATTGTCGACTCGCGCAGTGAGGTGTGTGGAACCTGAAACCCGATCACTCAGGGAACGCTGCTGTACAGATGAGCGCCATGCACCCACTTGCCGAAAAGCGTGGGCCTCTAGCCCGCATCGTGCGGTGAGCTGATGGAAATCGCCTCCCGCCAGCTCTTCGCCTGCGGAGGTTGGGGGCAGAGTCGGAGCTTCTCTACAGGTGGAATGACTTTCATCCACTCATCTCAAGCGGCAGAGATTGTCGCACGCCGTGCGCTCTTGTACGGCCGGCGCTAGTTCCACCTGCTTGTCTCAGAACCTGCATTGACGCTTTGAGAAGCGCGTGCCATAATGAGCGCAAAAGAAGACACAGGAGCTGACATGCGGGCCTACCTTGATATTGAAACAACCTACAACGGCACGATGAGCGTGATCGGGATATACCGTCACGACCGCGGAGTTATCCAATTGGTCGGTAGCGGAATCTATGACGTTGCTCTCTATGAAGCCCTCGAATCTATCACTACCATCGTAACCTTCAACGGAAGCAGCTTTGACTTACCGGTGATTAAACGTCAGCTCCAAGCCGATCTTCGCGCTAAGTTCGCTCATCGCGATCTCTTGCCTGAATGTCGTCGTCGAGGACTGCGTGGCGGATTAAAAGGCGTGGAAGAGACGTTGGGGATTCGTCGTGCTTCAAGTGGTCTGACCGGACGTGATGCACCGCGCCTCTGGGCACGCTACGAGGACTATGGCGACCGTGTCGCATTACAAATGCTGCTCGACTATAACCGTGATGATGTTATCAATCTGGCAATGATAGAAGCACTCCTCGACGCCAACAACCTGCCGGTCGCTAATCCGGCTCGCACCGTCAAATTAGGATAGAGCCAGCAAGTGCTTCATTATCGTGTATCTTTGCTAAAAACAATGCAACCACAAATTCTTGACGGTCGCTATCAAATTGAACGACTCTTAGGTGAAGGTGGGATGGCCCGTGTCTACCTGGGGCGTGATCTACGGCTGAATCGCCCGGTAGCGATTAAAATACCTCATCCCCATCTCATGACCGATCCTGAATTTCTGGCCCGTTTCCGTCATGAAGCTCATGCAGCCGCGATGGTGAGTCATCCTAATCTGGTCGATGTCTACGACGTAGGGCAAGACGGGAACCAGCACTATATCGTGATGGAATATGTGGCCGGGGTAACACTCAAACAGTTGATCAACCGGGAAGCGCCGTTTGCTGTTCCGCGAGCAGTGCGGATCGCTGAACAGATTGCACGTGGCCTGCATGCAGCCCATCGCGCCGGATTAATCCATCGTGATATAAAACCGCAAAACATAATTGTTACTGATGAAGGACAAGTGCGGATTACCGATTTTGGGGTTGCCAAGAGTCGTCTTTCAACGGCTATGACCGAAACCGGCGTGGCACTGGGCACAGTTGATTACATTGCTCCAGAACAAGCTCAGGGCCGACCAGCAACTCCTCAATCAGATATTTACGCACTGGGAGTCGTCTTATACGAAATGCTCACCGGACGTTTACCTTTCACCGGTGACAATCCGGTGGCTGTGGCGATGAAACATATCAGTGAACCACCAACCCCACCACGACGCTATAACCCGCAAATACCACTTGCGCTTGAAGCAGTTATTTTGCGTGCATTAGCCAAAGATCCTGCGCAACGACATGCCAGTGCGCTAGAGCTAGCCGAGGAGTTGCAAGCGTATGATCGGTTGGGTTCACAGGCAACAATAGTGAACCCAGGGATTGCACCACCAGCTCAGGTGCGCCCGATCAATCCACCGCGACCGGCTCAAGTCACGGTCAGTCGTCCGGCATCAATTCCTAGTCCGCGTCCGGCCACAATGCGTGCCCCTCGTCAGGAAGGAATCGGTTGTGGTGTCTTTCTAGTTGGGATGCTCACGCTTGTTGGGGTATTGGCAGTCGTCTTTTTTGTCAGCAGTGGTATGATGACCACTCTTTTCAGTAGTGATCTTCGTCGGCCATCGCCGAATGCACCAGGGAATGTTCAGAGCATCCCTGAGACGCCGTCGCCAACGCCTGTTGCAACAACGACTGTGCCCAACATCGTTGGGCAAAGTGATGGTGAAGCGCGTACCTTGCTACAACAGTATCAGCTTATTCCCGCCCCTACCAGTGAATACAATCGTGACGTCCCGCAAGGAATTGTTATTTCGCAGACACTCTCGCCCGGTACAATGGTAGAGGTCAATAGCCCGCTATCGTATACCGTTAGTTTGGGACCATTACTAATAGCAGTTCCTGATGTCAGTAGTACGCGCAGCGACATTGCGCGCAATCAATTAATCGCTGCTGGCTTTACAGTCAAGATTATTGAGGAACCGAGTCGAACGGTAGATGCCGGTTTTGTGATCAGGCAAACACCAAGCGCCAATCTGCGTATTCCACAAGGCGATGAGGTAACTCTCTACGTGAGCCTGGGTGATGTAGTGCGTTTCCCCGATGTCATCGGACTGAGCCGGTCACAGGCTGAAGCAATTCTTAACAATACTGCCGGATTAGTTCTCGTCTATGTTGATGTCCAGGGACGCGACCGACTATCCGACTTCGACAAGTACGAACCGAATCAAGTGGTGAGCGCCGCACGCGAAACAGAAAGTGGTTATGTCGGATTAAACAATGGCGACTATATTCCGCGGGGAAGTCGAATCGTCTTGGGGATACGTGCAGAGGAGTAGCAGTGGGAGTATTTGCGAGTTTGCAGGGGAGGCGATTGCCTCCCACTATCATCACTACCCCGATGCACATCAATCAATAGTGATCGGCGGTAGCGGTACTCTGTAATCGCATCCGCTCGGCCTCAGCCAACAATTGCTGTCGTTCGCTCACACTGAGCGCCCGATTGGCGAGGTGGCGCCACTCTTCATTAGTAAGCCAGGCCCACTGACCGGCTTCAGTCTTGATCCAACGCGGAGCTTTAGGGGTGGTATGGTAATTGTTGTGCATCATATCTGAGGCACCTCCTTATTCACAACTATACACGTATCAACTAATTATACAAACACCGGTCACAATCACAGTGTAGAGTAGGAAGATTGCGAGTGACTGAATAAAACTGCGTAACGGTTGACAACTCGCTCATCCAACGAGTGATGAACGCTCTTCCAGAATACGACCGTTTCGCAACTGGAAGACCCGGTCGGCCACACCGATCATCTCGCGACTGTGCGTCACCATCAGCAGGGTCTTCCCCACCTGACGGGTCAGTCGATCAAGGAGATCGAGGACCTGCGCACCGGTATCACTATCTAGGTTGCCGGTTGGCTCATCGGCCAGCACCAGATCGGGGTTATGTACCAACGCTCGTGCGATAGCAACCCGCTGCTGCTCACCGCCGCTGAGGCGATCAGGGTAGGTGTTGGCGCGATCGGCTAATCCGACCGCTTCAAGCATGGTAAGCGCTGCTGCGCGGGCTGCAGAACCGCGCTGACCATTTAGCTCGAGCGGCAATAGCACATTTTCCAGCGCCGTTAAGGTAGGGGCTAGGTTGTAGAACTGAAACACAAATCCGATAGATCGGCGCCGAAAGAGCGTGCGTTCACGCTCAGACAGTTGATCGAGGCGCCGGTTAGCAACCCAAATTGCGCCGCTGTCTGGAGCGTCGATACCGCTTACCAGATTTAACAATGTGCTCTTACCGCTGCCACTCTTACCAAGCAGCACAACCAGTTCACCTGGCTGAATGCGCAGGCACACGTCTTGCAACACTGTGCGCCGACGTTCGCCTTCCAGGTATGACTTGGTTACGTGCTCGCAACAGATAACAGAATTGTCAACCGTTTGCATATGTTCTCGCAATCTTTTGCAAAGATTTATAAATATTATACGGCATATTGTCAACGATATGCAACAGATTACGTGACATAATGAGAGATGTTCGGAGTTCTCAGTTTTGGTCGTGTTCCTGAAGAATATCTTTCATACTCGCACGATCATCCCCAACCCACACTCGTTCCCTGAATATGAATGACTGGAAACCCGCGCACGACGGCGTGCGGCTGGAAACCATCGCCTCGCTCAGCCGGCAAGTGAAAGACAGGGGGAACCAGTTTCAACCGGCGGGCGTGGTGAGGTGCATCATTGGCAGGCAGCGCCGGTGCTTATCAGCACTCGGTTGCGTTGTGCACGAAGCCGCATCAGGAGATAAAACGGGTTTTGTTCTCTCACATCAGGACGCGGGCCGGAGGCCCGCGCACTCAGGTGATAAGATCATCAGTAACCGTGTGCTCAGGCATACTCAAGCCACCCATAACGATCAGGGCGCTCTCCCTGCACAATGCCGAAGAAGGCCTCTTGTACAGCGGCAGTAATTGGCCCACGCCGTCCCGATCCGACCGGAATACGATCCACGGAACGGATCGGTGTCACCTCAGCAGCCGTCCCGGTAAAGAAGAGTTCATCGGCCAGGTACAGCATCTCGCGTGGGAGTATCTGCTCGCGCACCTCAACTCCCATGTCACGGAGCAGCGTCATCACGGTATCGCGGGTAATTCCGCTCAAGATCGATGAAGTTAACGGCGGCGTATACACGATCCCGTTGCGCACCAAAAACAGATTCTCGCCGCTTCCTTCGCTGATATGACCATCTGCATCGAGGGCGATACCCTCGGCATAGCCGTTGGTGATGGCTTCCATCTTGATCAATTGCGAATTCATGTAGTTACCACCCGCCTTTGCTAAGGCCGGCATGGTATTGGGGGCAAAGCGGTTCCACGATGAAATGCAAACATCAACACCTTGTTCCATCGCTTCGGCGCCGAGATATTTTCCCCACTCAATCGTAGCAATTGCCACTTCCACCGGGTTGTTGAGCGGGTTTACCCCGATCTCGCCATAACCGCGGAAAACGACCGGACGAATGTAGCCTGAGCGTAACCGATTGGCGCGAACCGTCTCTTTCACGGCGGCCACTAACTGGTCAAGTGTGTACGGGATCACCGTGCGATAGATCTTTGCCGAATCGATCAGTCGCTGCATGTGGGGCGTCAGGCGAAAAATGGCCGGCCCCTGCGGTGTTTCGTAGCAACGAATGCCTTCAAAAAAGCTGGTACCGTAGTGGATAACGTGTGCCATCACGTGGACAGTGGCCTTGTCCCACTCTACCAGCTCACCGTTGAACCAGATGTAGTCCATTTTTTGGATCGGCATTGATCTGCTCCTTTGCGTAGATTAGCCATCATACATACACTGCTACCTATGCTGGGAGAACCAGGCAGCTATTAGCTTCACCGTTCCCTTCCTGACCATTTCTCCTTCCTTGATGAACCGGACAGGAAACGAAAGTGGTCAGGTAAAAGATGTGGCGATGTTGAGATGCGCCCGAAAGACCAACCGTTATGTTACTCGTTGCCAACGTAATAACACCTCACGAGCTGCCCGTGCCGCTTTCGCTCGGTGACTGATCTGATTTTTGCGCTCGGCACTCAGCTCGGCCAGCGTTGCATCTTCATCGAGAACATAAAAGAGCGGATCGTAGCCAAAGCCACCAGCTCCACGAGGTGCAAACTCGATCACGCCGGGAAGGGTGCCTTCGACGAGCTCGGTTGGGTACTCAGGATGAGCTAACGCGATCACACACACAAAACGTGCGAGTCGTTGATGCCAGGGAATATCACGCATTTGATCGAGCAGGTATTGTAATTGCGCTGGCCCAGAAAGACCGCCATACCGCGCTGAATGCACGCCAGGCGCACCACCGAGCGCTGCTACTTCGAGACCACTATCGTCGGCTAACGTTGGTAAGCCACTAAGCGACCGATACCCTTCGGCTTTCAAACGTGCGTTTTCGGCAAAGGTCTGCCCGGTTTCTTCCACCACCGTTTGAATACCTACATCGGCCAACGAATAGAGACGCAGGTCGAGGTCAGCGAATATATCGGTGAATTCGCGTAATTTGCCCGGATTGTGGGTCGCAATGAGTAGTTCGCGCATACGTTTGACACAAGCCGATTTGTTCCCAATGAAGCTGTGTGCCATTGTACACGAAGGTATAGGCGTGAGCAACTTTTGATAATCGCTCGTTGAGCATTGGCAAAGCACGCCGATCGGGTTTCATGGGTCATCTCATGTGTAGACCGGATTTCATGCACTCGCGTTCGGAGGATGTTCGCAGGCCCGCGTAGCAGGGTCATTGTTCAGACATGCTCTCAGCTATGCTACATAGTCATACGGCGTATCATCATTTGATCTGAGAGCCTGATCAAAAACCTGGGCCTTTGCTGAGTCTCAACCATGACAGCGCCAGAATAGTCAGGGAAACGGTGGCGTGCAACACGGGCGTCTCCGCGACACGCTGGAACAGGGTTGCAACGGTTTCAGCACCTGGGCTGCGGAGCACGCCTAGCGGTCCTCACCTTTCCCCTGACCTCCTTCCGCTCCCCTACGGAGAGCGGAGAGGGGGGAACGTGCGGCGCGGGGTGAATGTCGCTCTCCCAACCCGTCACGCGCAGCGCCTGGCGCTGCCCACTCGGTAGAGGGAACGTGCGGCGGATGGAGGAACAGAACGTTGGCCCCCAACGCAGTGGTGGCCTAGGTACGGTACGTTCCCAATAAGAAATTCGGGTTTTTGATCATGCTCTGAGGTGTCTGGTTGACCAGAACATGGCTGACGACTTGCAGTACCTTGTTCACCCACAATAGTGATTTGTCGCAGCGTGCCTCACCATTGGCGTGAGGTCGTCTCGCTCTCCGTTTCTTCACAGCGGGAGAACCATGCGGAGTGGCTAACATACGTCTTTTCGTTCACTTGACACGCAAGCGTTCCTATGGAATACTGCAAGGGATTGCTAAGATTTGTATAGATTTATGAGGGAAAACAATGCTACAAACAAGTGGTCTCTGGTTAGCCATCGCAACCTTTCTTAGTATCTGGTGGGGGCACGTTGGGGTTCGCTGGTTAGAGGCGAAGTTTGCTGACATTCGGCCACCGATGCTCGTTCTGATTATCGTCGGTTTCGGGTTGAATATTGCGGCACTCTTTGCTCCGAACGTAACGATTGGTGGCATATGTAGTGTGGTAGGTGTCTCGTTGTGGTGGGATGCCTTCGAGCTGGTACGCCAGGATCGACGAGTACGCCATGGCCATGCACCGGCCAACCCTCATAACCCGCGTCATGCCCGGTATCTGGCTGAAGGACATGCGACCCTTCACGACCCACTTGATCGCGAGCCAGGCGATGTACCTTTGATAACCCAACAATCGGTACGTGATCGCGAACCGGAAGTTGCCTGATACTGTAATAGCTACTACCGTGGATTGAAATGCTGGTGAGGGAATGTTATGTCTTGGGAAGGAATTGCCATCGGTCTGTTTAGTCTGGGAATCATTGGGTTTGGGTTTTTCTGGGTCATTCGGATGGAATACTATCTCGGCTATCTCTGGTGGCCGTACCCACTCCTATTCGGTATCGGTATTGTTGTGCTGTCGCTCTTTGTCGCTGACGCAGGCTGGTCAGCGCTGCTAGGGGTAACGGGCGCTTCGTTCATTTGGGGTGCGACCGAGCTAAAGGAGCAGGCAGTCCGGGCGGAATTAGGATGGTTTCCGCGTAATCCGAATCCCAAGCCACTACCGCCATTTGTTGAATTTATTCGGAAGATAAAGGCGCCGCACCTTTGAGAGCATTTGGAAAAACCTTTGATAACCTGGATGCGCGGGACTCAAGCCCGCGCATCGACGTGCGTGGACGAATTCCCGGCTATGTTGTTGCTGGTATTCTACCGTTTCTTCTCGGCTTCTCTCTTGGCCACATTCCTCGCTCATTCCGAGGAAGGGGCATTTAACCTACGGGTAAGGAATGTTCGGATACCCTCTAGGGGAGACAAGGTGAAACCCTCCGGCAATACGATACAGGGAAAACAGCGTTGGTAGTCGTTCTTTTCATCTGGATTCTGTGCTACGATCCGTCGTGATCTCGTATTGTTGCTTTTTGTTACGTAAAAACAGGTGGTCATGATCGATATTGCCGCTCAAAAAACCGCCTTGCGTACTAGGATGATCGTGCAGCGGGACAGATTATCTGATCGTGAGTGGCGTAGTGCCCGCATTTGTGAGCTGGTACAGTCGTTACCACTATTTATCACCGCCAGAGCAATTCACTGTTATATCCCAATACGTTCAGAAGTTGACACCCGACCGCTCATTGCGGCTGCGCTGGCAGCCGGGAAGTCAGTGGCGGTACCAGTAGTCGGATCGCAGCAGCAGCTTTCACATAGCTGGATCAAGAGCCTGGCGCGAGACGAATGGGAGCCGGGGCGATTCGGCACACTCCAACCGCGATCGATGATACCAGCTCAGCCTGGCGAGTGGTCATTAACCATTGTTCCCTTAGTAGCGTTTGATCGCGAACTGTATCGGCTTGGCTATGGTGGTGGATATTACGACAGGTTATTAGCAACCGCACCGACTATCGCTATCGGTGTCGCCTTCACCGTGCAGGAAGTTGCGAGGCTGCCGCGTGAAGCTCACGACCGTCAGCTTGATCTGGTCGTTTGCGAAGATGGCCTGCGCCGACGGAGCTGATGTTGCCGGTAGCGAATTCTTATCTGGCGGTAACGTCTACTCTGCGGTATGATGAAAGAAGTACAGAGCAAGGTTTCGGTTCCCGAGATAGCTGGTTCTTTAACCTGTTTTCTACTGCCAGGATGTGGGTTGTACCTCTGCACAGGTGTCTGAAAAATACGATCCCCTAAACTTTTTTCTCTACCAGAATAGAGATGTGGAGAGAACGGAGGGATGTTTCAGGCACATCTGGCAGAGTCTGTCTGACTGTTGAATAGGTAAGGAGTTTTGATCGATGCGTGCCTGCGATTTGCCGATGATCATTCAAGGTGGCATGGGCGCCGCCGTTTCCGATTGGCGCCTGGCACGGGCAGTTGCAGCCTGTGGGCAGCTTGGCGTTGTTTCTGGTACCGGTATCGACACGATTCTGATCCGTCGCTTGCAAGATGGCGATCCAGATGGCGCTATGCGGCGAGCGATGGCACATTTTCCGCTACCTGGTGTAGCCGAGCGTGTGCTCACCACGTATTTCCGTCCGGCAGGTCGGGCACCTAATGAACCATACGAACTCTTGCCGATGTACAACCTGAAGGTAAGTAAAGAGCGGCAACAAGTTGCCATGTTAGCCGCGTTTGTCGAGGTCTGGTTAGCGAAGGAGGGTCACGATCGCCCTATCGGGATGAATTTGTTGACAAAGATACATCTTCCTAATCTGGCGTTGCTGTACGGGGCTATGTTGGCCGGAGTTGATGTGATTATTATGGGGGCCGGGATTCCGCGGGAAATTCCAGCCGCCCTTGATGCCCTGGCCGCCCATCGACCTGCGCGACTAACTGCCGAGATAGAGGGTGATGAAGGCTCACCACCCACCTATATCACCTTCGATCCGCTTGCACATTGGGAGAGTGCGCCGCCTTCCTTGCATCGACCACTCTTTTTGCCGATTGTCGCAAGCGTGACTCTGGCCACGATGTTTGCCCGTAAGATTGCTGGGGTTGACGGGCTAGTTATTGAGGGGCCGACTGCCGGTGGCCACAATGCCCCACCACGCGGTGAATTACAGCTTAATGAACGGGGCGAACCGGTGTACGGGCCACGTGATCTGGTTGATCCGACGAAGATTGCCGCGCTTGGTTTGCCCTTCTGGTTAGCCGGCGGTACTGCTTCACCAGAAGGATTGGCAACCGCTCGTGCGGCGGGCGCAATGGGGATTCAGGTCGGTACACTCTTTGCCTTCTGCAACGAATCGGGGTTAGCCGAACCGCTCCGTCGTTCAGTGCTTGAAGCCCTAGCGCGTGGCGCCGTTGATGTCTTTACCGACCCACGCGCATCACCGACCGGTTATCCGTTTAAGGTGGTGCGCTGGGATACCGATCCGGCCCAGGGTGTCCCACGGCAGCGCATTTGCGATCTGGGCTATTTGCGTACAATGTATCGAACCCCCAAAGGAACGATTGGCTATCGGTGTGCCAGCGAACCGATTGCAACGTTTGTGAAGAAGGGCGGTGATATTGCTGAAACCGAAGGGCGGCGTTGCTTGTGCAATGCGCTGATGTCGAATGTTGGCGTTGGGCAGGCTCGTGCCGATATTGGGGTCGAACCGCCACTGCTAACGAGTGGTGACGATTTGCTGCGCCTGCCCACAATCTTCGATGTGAAGCAAGGCTATTCGGCAGCCGATGTGATTGCCTATCTGCTCGGCCAACGACCAGTCCTGTCTTCAACACTTTTGATGACGCAACCGGTTGAGTCGCTGGCCGACTAGAAACTTACTTTGTCCAGGACAAGCCGCCATCTGCTTTGATGGCAAAGTCAGTTGAGAGTTGCCGAGGTGTTCCTAGTGCGAGCGCCTCGGCAGTTATTTTAACCTCGGCAATGAAGAGGTCAAAACCCTTTCCACCAGAAGGCACCGCAAGGAACGCCAGCGTATTTCCATCAGGGGCAAAGACCGGTGCACGAGCAGTACCAATATCGGTCAATCGTACTGCTGCACCCCCACCAACCGGTAGCGCATACAGATCGCTCCCACCGTTTACACCAACGGCAAAAATCAACCAGTTCCCGTCAGGACTGATCGTCGGATCATAAGCTGGGGTTGGTGCTCCGGCTAACGGTGTGGCCTGGCCGTTTACGATCCGAACCAGTTGTTGCTGGCCATCCCTACCGAGCGGTGTGCGTACTGCGATCAGGTCGCCGGTGGGGAGAACGATGCTCCGCCCTAGATGCGCATTAGAATCGCTGAAAACTATTTGACGTTGACCGGTCATGTCGTAGCGGAACAAGGCAAGGGGCGCATCAACCGGTGGATCACCAACCGGGGCTACCGCCTGTACCGCTGCCAGAATGCCGTTCCCATCAGGTAGCCACGTCGGATAAAATGCCCAGACTGCACGGTACACCCGATCAAGACTTCCCACCGGCACGGCTGGATCGTGATGGGTCAGTTGCGTCAAGACAGTTCCCGTTTGATCGGCGATCAGCAGATCGCTGGCGCCATCACGAACGGTAACGTAGGCGATCTGTTCACCAGAAGGACTAAATGCTGGTTGGGTTGCCGGTGGGCTGATTAAGCGGCGAGCAGTGCGTTCCTCCCAAAGCCAGATGCCATCATCACGACAAAAAAGAATACGACCGGAAACGGTATTACCCTGGAGTGCTGCTGGTGGAGTCGGAGTAGTCGAAACTGGTGTTGAGGCACAGGCTGACAGCAGGCCAACCAGCAAGCAGAGCAAGATTGTAGATAGCAGACGTTTCATAGCGCTATGCGTTGGTTCATCAATCCTCGATCCGCCGACGTAACCAGAGCAGCAACCGTTGCGGCCAGCGCCGAACAACTGGTGGCGGTTGCTGGATCAGATCATCTGGTAAATCAGGTGGGAGCAGTGCCCGTAATGCGGAAGGGACCACCATGAAACGTAGCGGCGTGGTACCGATCGGATCACCATCGACCTGTACTGGTAGCGGTGGGCGGGTGACAACTTCAATCGTATGCGCACGGTAGTAAGCAATATCGGGGTTGAGACTAAAACGGCGACGCAAGATTGCGATCAGATGCCCGATAGCGTTGATGCCGTTATCACCTTTGATTACGCATACATCGAGGAGACCATCATCAATACTGGCCCGATGAGTAATTTTCACCAGACCACCGTACAACTGTGAATTGCCGATCACAATCATCAACACGCGGGCCTTGATCTGGCGCCCATCGAGCCAGATTCGAGCGCGGGTACCGCGAATACGCATCACCTCTTCGATGCCGCGCACGACGTATGCTAACGCCCCGAGTCGTCGTTTCTCATCAGGACGAATATTAGCGGTGATGGCAGCATCAAAACCGATCCCAGCCATTAAAAGAAAGTAGCGATCACCAGCACGTCCCAAATCAATCGGCCGTGGTGACCACGTACAGAGTGTCTGCGCAGCAGCACGTGGTTGGAGTGGTAGCCCCAGTTCACGGGCCCAGACATTCATTGTACCGAGTGGTAGTGTCGCCAGAGCCGTTTGGCTACCTGCCAGGCCATTGACCACCTCGTTGATAGTACCATCGCCACCAGCAGCAACAACCAGGTCGTATCCCGTAGCGGCTGCCTGACGTGCCAGGCGGCACCCATCACCTGGGCCACTGGTCGGTTGTAATTCCACAGTCCAACCCTTTTCACGCCAGACCTGGGCGGCAGCCTCAAGTTCAGCTTCTAGCTGTTCAGCGTGACCGGCTGTCGGGTTGAAAACGATTAACGTGCGCATGCAACATTAGCTCTCTCTTTCAGTAAACTATGGTCAGTATAACAGAATCTTTTTGGAGCGCTATTGCTCTGTGTCTCGCATGGTACAATAGGCAGGTGACATGCTAGCGCAGGAGGTTGCTCATGAGTCAGTCGCAGTCAACACTCCCCCCGTTGATAGCGGTTGAATGGGTGCAGACGACCATTTGTCGTCTGCAAGATACCGACCGTGATCGGGAAGAACGCGAATGTCCTGTGTGTCAGACGGAGATGCAGCGTTGGGCCGGATTCTATTGCTGTCAGCACTGTGGTTTCAAAGAGAGCTGTTGCTTTTAGATTGACGTACTGCCGTCTTTCTATTACCATAACAGCTATGCACGAAGCCTTCAACGAGTGGGCAAACGCATGAACCAGGATGTAGCGCAATTTCTTGCTTATATCGCCGATGAACGAAAGATGTCGGCTAACACAGTTGCCGCCTATCGTACCGATCTCGATCAACTCTGCGCATTTCTGCACGAACGTGGGGTCACAGGCTGGTCTGAGGTTGACGAAGAGGTCATGATGGCCTTCGTGCTCAACCTCAAAGAGAAACGGTACGCCAGTTCAACAATGGCGCGTCGTTTGGCGGCGATCAAGTCGTTCTTTGCATTTTTGCAGGAACGCGGTATCATTAGTCACGATCCAACTGCCCAACTTGATGCACCGCGGGTTGATCGGTTTCCCCCACGGGCTATTTCACAGCATCAGGTTGACGAGCTGCTGGAATTACCACTGCAAAATAGTACGCCGGAAGGCATCCGTGATAAGGCGATGCTGGAAGTGCTGTATGCCACCGGTATGCGGGTGAGTGAACTGGTTGCTCTGAATATTGATGACGTGATGTTTGAAGCCAAAACGGTACGCTGTTTGGGGCGCCAGGGACGAGAACGGACTGTGCCACTGAGTGATGCGGCTATCACTGCCCTGGAAGAGTACCTCGATATAGCGCGTCCGCAACTGGCGCGTCAAGACAATGATGACGAGGTGGCACTATTTCTGAACCACCGTGGAAAACGGCTCACGCGGCAGGGATTCTGGCTCATTTTGAAGACATATGCTGAACAGGTTGGATTACACGAGCTGACGCCACACATGCTGCGCCACTCTTTTGCGGCACATCAGTTGCGAAATGGCGTTGATCTGCGTGAATTGCAAGAGCGGCTGGGTCATGCATCCCTTGCTACGACTCAGATGTATGCCCATCTGACCGAACACTCAGCCCAATCGGGCGTTGCCAGCAATGGGAGGTCACGTTCGTCTTAGTTTGTCTCACGGTTGCGAGTGATCATTAAATTGTGCTATACTCGCAACATATCGGCGATGATCCGGAGGAGTACGCCGCGAGGGGCGTCCAGCGAACCAGGGGTGGTGCGAGCCTGGTGGCTCTGAATGGCGGAATGGCGCCGGGGAGCCGTAATAACCTTGAGGTGAGCGACTACGGTCGCTAACCGGGGTGGAACCGCGCGTCAGGTTTTGATGCGTCCCCGGGCGCTTTGTCGCCCGGTTTTTTTATTGGGTGAAAGGAGGACATCTGTGCCGGCTACATCACTTGATCAGATTGTGGCGCTGGCGAAGCGTCGCGGCTTTATCTTTCCCAGTAGCGAAATCTACGGTGGTCTTCAGGGGGTGTATGATTACGGCCCATTGGGAGTAGAGCTGAAAAATAACATCATCGCCGACTGGTGGCGAACGAACGTGTATGAGCGGGATGATATGGAGGGTCTTGATGCAGCGATCCTGATGAATCGGCTGGTCTGGAAGTACTCCGGTCACGAAGAGACCTTCAACGATCCTCTGGTTGATTGCCGTACCTGCAAAATGCGCTGGCGTGCCGACCACATTCATGGGGTGTGTCCGAATTGTGGTTCGCGTGATCTCACCGAACCGCGCCCGTTTAATATGATGTTCCGTACCCAGATCGGGCCGGTCGCCGATAGCGGTTCATTTGCCTACTTACGACCGGAAACGGCGCAGGGCATCTTTGTGAATTTTGCTAATGTCTTGACGACAACGGCCCGAAAATTACCGTTCGGGATCGCTCAGGTCGGAAAGGCATTTCGTAACGAGATCAATCCGCGCAATTTTCTCTTCCGCGTCCGCGAATTTGAGCAGATGGAGATTGAATATTTCGTGATGCCCGGTACTGATGAAGAGTGGCATCAGCGCTGGCTCGCCGATCGGTTGGCCTGGTGGGAGCAGATCGGTATTCCGCGCAGTCGGATCACCGTCTACGATGTGCCGACGACTGAACTGGCC
The DNA here is from genome assembly GCA_017743535.1 of Chloroflexus sp. Taxonomy (GTDB): domain Bacteria; phylum Chloroflexota; class Chloroflexia; order Chloroflexales; family Chloroflexaceae; genus Chloroflexus. The sequence continues at coordinate 2,998 of JAGHYT010000024.1, read as the reverse complement.
CATTACTCAAAACGCACCTTCGATCTCATGTACGAGTATCCCAATATCGGGGTGCAAGAGATTGAAGGTATTGCCAACCGAACCGATTACGATCTTGGCTCGCATAGCAAAGATCAGGAACAATTAAACCTGACGGCCCGGGTGAATCACAATGAAGATAGTATTGCTCGTCTGACCTACTATGATCAGGCAAGTGGCCGACATATTGTGCCCTACGTGATTGAGCCATCGGCTGGCGTTGGTCGGTGCATGCTCGCAGTGATGTGTGAAGGGTATGCCGAAGAGCTGACCAAAACGCCATCGCTAGAACGATTGACCGCAGTTAGTGAAGCACTTCAGGCGTTTCTCAAGTCAGTTGGACGCAGCGAGAAGCTGAGTGGTGAAGCCCGCGATGCTATTTTGGCCCGTGGTGAAGCGCTTAGTCAGGAGCTGGCCGAACGGCTGCCAGAAGTGGAACAATTACTGGCAATGCCCGGTGCCGATCAAATAGAACTGGGTAAGAAGTTACGTGGGCAGGTTCAGCCCCTGATTGATGAGCATTATCGTACCGTATTGCGGCTCAAACCACGACTGGCGCCGATTAAGGTCGCAGTCTTTCCGTTGAAACGCAATCACGAACAGATCGTTGCTACTGCTAAAGCTGTGCGTCGGCAGTTGCAGGCAGGCGGTCAGATGCGAACCGTTTACGATGATACAGGGGCCATCGGGAAACTCTACCGCCGCCAAGACGAGATCGGTACGCCGTTCTGCATCACGGTCGATTTCGATACGATTGGTCAGGGGAAAGACCCGGCATTGGCCGGTACGGTGACAGTTCGTGATCGCGATACAATGGCTCAAGAACGGGTGCCAATTGCTGAGTTAGAGGTATACCTGCGCGAGAAGGTGATGGCGTAAGGTACAAGGAGTCCTTATCTCCACACTGGCTGTCGATCTGTCACGAACGTGATCCTGACGAGCGGGCGGGTTCCGGCCCGCCCGCTCAATGTACTTCGACCTGCCAATGTCGAACAGTGCTTTGACCACGATGATCGCTAACACGCACGGCCAGCAGATGATTGCCAGTTGTGGGCGTCCAGGTGTAGCTGAAACGACGCCAGGCTCGTGGCCCTAAGTCGTTGTCAAGGGTAGCCGATTGCCAGGACCCTTCATCGACCGCTAGTGCGACCTGCGCGATCCCGTTAGCCGCCGACCATGCTACACCGCGGAGAGTGACCGGTGTTTTGGGGGTTAGCGTTGACAAGTTGAAAAAGCGACAATCAATGGTCAATTCGCCATCGAGGGAAGTTTCCGTTGGGAGACGCTCACCTGAGAGTAGCGTAATTTGGGATACCCATTTCAGCCAGTAAGTCGCCTTCCAACCCGGTACTACCAATCGTACCGGCCCACCATGGACGGCAGGCAAGGGATGGTCATTGACAGCGTAGGCCAGCATGACATCCCACCAGAGTTTACTGAGTGGTAGATACCGAACTACCGGTTTGGGACCGTAACTCCAGCATGCGGCAATTCTGGCCTGCGGCTTTACTCCCGCCGTTTCGAGCAAGAGCGCCAGTGGTGTCCCCATCCACTCGACGTTAGCAATCATTGCGTATTCGTTAGAATGGTTTTGTTGCCCGATAAGGGCTGCAAAGAAGCTGCTGGTTGGCTCGTGAAGCAAATCGCGCATGTTGATCGTCAGTGGATACCGCACCAGTCCATCAATACTCAATTCCCAATCTTCATCGGTGATAGACGGGACTGGCTGATTGTTACGTACAAACCATCGCTCGACAGGCGTCACTGCTTCGTCGAGAATTGATAGCGGTGGTTCGAGATGCCGTGGATTGTCGCTCACTACTCGCAGACGATGATCTTTGGTTAGTGTCGGCAGGTTACGCAGCGAAAGTGTTTCAAGTGACATACCATATTCCATGACAATCAAGATTGCTCTGACGGTAAGTAGTATAGGATGTCTGGCTTGATAAATAATGACAGTTGCCGACAGGCAGACTACAAAACGTTCAGATAGACACTGATCTACGGTGAAGCAACGAGATGGTTTTTGTCGTTAGCCAGGTGTAACTGTTGTCATTTCGGCATGGGGATTTGATACGCCGATGAACGTTATTCACGTATACATAGCAGTCTGCCACTGTGTGCTGGGATCGCGGGCCGCTAGTCGGCGCCGTGTGGTATGGCCGGGCACCGTCATTTGGCGTATCAGCACGCCACCATCTCCAAGCCCCCGCTTGTAGGGGGTTGGGGATAAACCCGCACCTACCGCTTTCAAGCCACTAATGGTATCACTTGGAGATCAACCCCAACACTTGCGTTTCCAGTGAAGCCACCGGCTACCACTTCAGCCAGTGCGCGCTCGATTGGCATCGTCCAGCGTGGACTAAAATGCACCAGTACGAGCTGTTGCACACCAGCCGCTGCCGCCACTGCGCCGGCCTGCCGTGGCGTACTGTGACCAGGAGAAGGTTCTGGGGTCGTTGCTTCATGGATCAAAACATGTGCACCTGTCGCCAAGCGGATGACCTCCTGGCACGGTTCGGTATCCGCTGAGTAGCACACCGCAGGAACCGCCGGTGCAGATAAACGAACGGCAATGCAAGGCCGACTATGGCTAGTTTGCGCAGTCGCTATCTCTAGTCCCTCACCGAGCTGCAAACGCTCACCAGCGGCTAACGGCTGCCAAACGACCGGTGTTGCCCACTCTTCCAAACCGGCGGCTGCCAGAAAGCTATTCGCCAGCTCAAGCGTTTCCGGTAATCCGTAGATTGGCAGTGGCTCGGTACGACCACCCAGCCGCAAGCTGAAGAGTAATGCTGGCAGACCATTGATGTGGTCACAGTGACTATGAGTAAGGATAATCCCGCGCAACAGCTGCGGATCGATCCCGCCAGCCAGCAAACGGCGGTAGCTATCACCACCAACGTCGATCAGCAACGGCCCACCCGGCCCATCCCACGCCAGATGGGTATAGGTTCGATCAGGGTCGGGCAAGCCGGTA
>JAGHYT010000158.1:0-8457 GCA_017743535.1 Chloroflexus sp. | reverse complement strand
TATCCTTTTATTCATAAACCTTACACGCTCTGTGTACTCTGTGTGCTCCGTGGTAAGTTTTTGCAGTGCACTCATGAAAGCGTCTTGAATTTTGAATGGCGTAGTGTGATATAGAGAACAGTGGAATCGTATCATGAAAGCGTCTTGAATTCTTGCGAAGATGATCACAGCAGTTCAACTTATTCCGTACAGGACTTCCAGTGACAACTACGCTTTCACTGAGCAGCTCAAGGCTCATTTTGCTCAGATGAGACAGGAGCGTCGTCCAATGCATTTAACACCCGATGAGTTTGATAAAATTCTCCACTGGAAACTAGGTGGTCAGTACGGAAGACAGCGGGAGCGACGCGCAGCAAATACGGCTGAGGTAGTACGTGTCGTAACAGAAGCCGCTCTTTCTATCGAACATCCTGACAACGATTACGAAATTGAGCTACGGTTTGGGATACTATGCACACTTCGGGGAGTAGGTGTTCCGGTGGCATCGACCATCCTGGCTTTGGTATTTCCTGAAAGATATACGGTGATCGACTTCAGAGGTTGGAGGCAGGTATTTGGTGAAGCGAGAAGAACATTTTCGGTTTCAGACTACAAACGATACCTTCGCGAGATTCAGAAGCTAGCACAAGCGTTGGGATGGCATGTCCAGGAAGTTGACCTGGCAATTTGGGAGTATGATCGTATCAATGGCTGAAAGGCCGTTGTAACTACAGACAGAAGGCTCACCCACATTTGCACCCGATTCCGTGCCACTGCACTTCGCGACACGGCTGAACCCAACCGCCGGGCTGCGTATAGCCGACGTGTATGGCGGAGTGCAGGCACGCGGCCTTCGCCAACCGTAGCAGGCTTTTGCGTCAGGCTCAGCTCTCGCCACACCACTGAGATACTGCTGAAAACTCCCCGTCTGGCTAACCCATAGCTACTCGATCACCACGAACAGTGCATCGGCAATTCGTGGCCCTAACACTAATACTTGTTGATCAACCACAATAACGCAGCGTTGGAAGGGATCGAGAACACGTATAAGGCTACGTGCCGGTAATAGCTCATGACTCCAAAGCCGTTGCAACAGATGAGGCTCGTAGCCCACCCATTCGGCGATGCGGGTTAAGCGACAGCGCTGCCCTAACGGTGCATTCGATACAGGTATCTCGCTCGGTACCAATTCACTCCGTCCAGGGATCGGGTTCCCGTGCGGGCACACCAGCGCGTGGCGCGTTTGTACAACCACTCGCTCGAGAAACAGCGAAGAGACTACCGGCGCCAGCCGAATGGCCTCGCGATGAACAAATATCCACGGTACGCCAAGTACATCGAACAAGAACCGCTCGAGCAGGCGATGACGCACAACCAGTTGTCGAGCCAGTGCAGAGCCGTTCGCAGTTAATACCAGTTTCCCCTGTCTATCGGCGGTTATCAACTGGCGCGTCAGTAAACGTTGTAGAATCGGCAAGGTCTGCTCAGGCTCACCGCGCAAATAACGCAATAATTGAGTGGTGAAAACTGCTTCGTTATGTTCAGACAGATCGGCCAGCACAAGCAGACATCTGGCCTCAGTTTCCGCGAGCTGCATAATTCCTGGTGCAAAAAGGAGCGGTAGAGAAGATGTGACCATGGATAACACTCCACTGCGTAATGATACTTATGTCAATTCAAGAAGATCGGCGCCGACCTTAACGAGAGTCCGAAGCATCGACGCCGATCGCTCGCTATCTGTTACTGGCAGCGGTGTTTACACGCACGCCATACCGGATCAGTCAGCCGACAACCATTGCGCTGATCGGGTCATCACTCACTATGAACCCTAAACGGCTTTCCACGTGGCTCTGCCTCCAAATCAGGTCGGCTTGTATCGAGAATGATCTCGTGCAATTCGAGTTTATTAGGTGCGACAAAAGCTTCTTTCGGTAATGTACCGGAACGAGCATGTCCCTGACGAAATTCGTCCGACCGCACCCATGCCTCGAAATGTGCCCGACTCTCCCAGGTGGTAAGCACGATATAAGGATCACCAGGATTGACTGGACGAAGGAGCTGATTGCTGATAAATCCAGGCATCCGGTCAACGAGACGGGCACGATTGCGAAAGGTCTCCTCGAACAGCTCTGCATAGTCGGGATGAACGAAAATCCGATTCGCTGTCGTAATCATGGGTTATCTCCTTAAAACTAACTCAATCCGTATTGTCGTCGAGTCCGCAAGATGAGGGCCAGAAAGAACGGGCCCCCTGCGAAAGAGGTAAGCAATCCAACTGGAATCTCGGCTGGTGCAGCCAGGGTTCGTGCTAACAAATCGGCGAACACGAGCAAGATAGCTCCTCCAAATGCACACGCCGGGATAAGTAGACGATGATCTGGCCCAATTGCCAGCCGAACCATATGCGGCACAATCAGGCCGATAAACCCAATTGGGCCGGTAAGCGCTACTGCTGCACCGGTAGCCAAGGCAGCCATCAACACCGCAAACCGTTTCACCCATTCAATATTGACACCGAGATGACGGGCTTCCGCTTCACCCAATGCGAAGAGATTGAGATAGAAGCCCAATCGAGGAGCCAAGACAAGCGCTAACAGAATCGGTGGTGCTGCGGCCAATACCGTCTCCCACAACGCGCCCCCCAATCCGCCGAGCGTCCAGAAAACAATGGAACGCAACTGCGCATCGTCTGCCAGATAGGTCAAGAGACCAGTCATCGCGCCGGCAAGTGCATTGAGGGCCAGACCGACCAGCAAGAGCATCGCGATGTCGGTACGACCATGGCGCCGCGACAGGCGATAGACGAAAAGGGTTGTTGCAGCGCCAGCCAGGAAGGCAGCTACCGGTAGCGTATAGATACCGAACACTGCCACGCCACTGATAATCGTAAAGACAGCGCCAAGTGCAGCTCCACTACTCACCCCGATCAGACCGGGATCGGCCAGCGGATTACGGAATATACCTTGTAAGAGAGCGCCACTAACTGCCAATGCTGCTCCAACCAGTCCTCCTAACACGACGCGGGGAAGGCGAATGTTCCACAGCACAGCTATTTGTTGTTGAGAGACGACGGGTTCTAGGGAAATCCCCACCTTACTGAGCAGAATAGCTACAACTGCATCGGGTGGAATAGGCACAGCCCCAATGCCCATACCCAGCAAGAGAGCAAACCCAAGCATCACGGCTAGCACCGGAAAAATCCAGATTCGCCGAATGACCCTCACGGGGCGAGTGACCGACACCGTAGTTGCGCTCATGATCCCTCCGCTTGTGCCACAGCGTCACGGAAAGCGGCAACCAGTTCGGCCAGTGCTTGACCGGTACGCGGCCCCATTCCCAGCAGATAGAGATCGTCAAAGTCGATGACTCGTCGCTGTTGACCGGCCGGTGTATCGGCCAGGCCGGGAATCTGGAGCAGACCATCGACCCCACCAACCGATTCAAGACCCTTGGAAAGTACCAGGATTATATCTGGCTGCGCAGCAATCACCATTTCAGCACTGAGCGGGGCGTAGTTTACAATACCGGCCTCGGTTGCAGCATTCGTTCCTCCGGCAGCAGTAATCATGGCATCAACCGCGGTATTGGCGCCAGCCACCTGTTGTACATCCGTCCCGCGCAGGTAGAGAAACAACACACGCGGCGAACGAGCTAAAGCACCGGCTTCAGCACGCGCACGAGCAATCTCGGCTTCAACCTGACCGGCAAGTTTGTACCCTCGCTCTGGGATACCAAGCGCACGAGCCACAAACAGGATCTTTTGCATTGGCGCCTCTAGCGTTGGCGGATCAGCTACCAACGCTACCGGAACTCCGGCTGAACGAATCTGAGCCAGAGCCTCCGGAGGACCGGCAGCCTCATCCCCGATCACCAATGTCGGATTCAACGAGAGAATACCCTCTGCACTTAGCCGACGCTGATACCCGATGTTAGGCAGCGCTTTGGTCTTCTCGGCAGGATATGTCGCGCTTGAGTCGACCCCAACCACGTAATCACCCATTCCCAACGCAAAGATGATCTCTGTAATATCGCCGGTCAAACTGACAATCCGGTCAACCGAATCGATAACAACCGTTTCACCCTGATAATCGGTTACTGTTGCCGGCAGTATTGGTTCAAGCGTGGCAACAGCAGTTGTTTCAGAAGCTACAACCGGTGCTGATGTTGGTGCTGGTACTGCCGTCGGCAGCGAGACAGGCGCTGGCACCCCGGTAGGCGCCGGAAGCGAGGTTGGAACTGTCGCAGAAGTTCCGGTTCCACATGCAGCAAGGACAACCAGCAAAAGAATTAGCGTGAAGCATTTAGCGAATCTCGGCCACATACGTATATCCACTCCCTTCAGTACCTTCCGGTAAACTAAGCACGAGCGGCGCAGCCACGTGCGGATGCGGTTGCACAATGATCGGTACACCATACACATCGCTTAGCAGATCGGCGCGTAAGACATCCCATGGCTTACCGATTGCCCGGAGGCATCCCTGATGCATCACCCCAACTCGATCGGCATAAAGAGCGGCTAAATTCACATCGTGGAGCACAATCAGAGCGGCGCCACCCTGATCGGCGAGCTGGCGGGTCAGACGTAACACCCGATGTTGATGACGTAAGTCGAGCGCAGCGGTTGGCTCATCAAGCAGCAAGATAGGCGTAGTCTGAGCCAAAACGCGCGCCATATGTACCCTCGCCTGTTCACCACCAGAAAGGGTCGGTAACGGACGATCAGCGAACAGCGCTGTTTCCGTTCGAGCCAGAGCCTCTTGTGCAATGATGCGGTCTTCTTCGCATTCTGCACGACGGTGTAGATAGGGTGCCCGACCCATAAGTGCCACTTCCAACACGGTGAAGGGAAGCGTCAACGCGACTTGCTGGCGTAGTACGGCACGCCGTTGTGCCTGTGCGAGCGCAGACATCTGGTGAAGTGGTTTGCCACAAAGTTGAATTATGCCGTTGCCTGGTGTCAGATCGCCAGCGAGCAGGCTCAAGAGCGTACTCTTTCCGGCGCCATTCGGTCCGACGAGTGCGACCACCTCACCAGCAGAAAGCGACAGTGATACTGACTGAACCAGCCAGCGTCCTTCGATGTGATAGCTAATATCCTGAGCGACGAGCAGTTCCATAGGCAGTGACACACCGTTCAGCAAGCGCTAAGCGACGTTATTAGAATATACTAATTTAATAAGTTTGTCAACTTAAAACCGTAATAACATAGCTTTTCAACGTTTTCACTCTACCAGGTAGCGGCGCAGTGAGGAGAGTGGGCAGAGGAGCAAGGAGTAAGCGGAATGTCCACAGCATGCCTCGGCACGTGCTGCTGCCCGCGCCGACGGTAGTCTACAGTCAGGACTATGATCGCTCGCCGATGATGCGCGTATGGTAGGGGCAGTTTCCCGACTTGCCCAGCCGGTGTGCTCCTGCGACGGGCCTAGGTCTATCGCTGCCGCCGCAGGATACGGCCTGGCGGCCCACACACTAAGGCAAGCGGCATCGATTTGGTGATCGTCGCAACAGGGTGAACGACGTTTGTTGGTGAACATGACCAACAACTGAGCATTCTAAAAACCCCTAATACAACCAGGCCAACTTGACATCCCCTTCACGCTATGTTATACTTTTCTGCGTTGCGAGGGCGTATAGCTCAGCAGGTTAGAGCGCAATCCTGATAAGATTGAGGTCGGTGGTTCGAGTCCACCTACGCCCACCAACCACGAGAGAATAGGGAATGCCTCTCCATTCTCTATTCTCTCTTGTTTTGGGGCGATAGCTCAGTTGGTAGAGCATCTGCTTTGCACGCAGAAGGTCAGGGGTTCGAATCCCCTTCGCTCCACCAATATTTTCCTCCCCATCCTGCTGTGCTAAAGGCCGTGGTTATACCACGGCCTTTGGTGCTGTTGAGCATCTTTTGTTCAACCCCGCAAAACCAATTCTGTCAAGCAGAACCGTGGATCATAGACAGGTTTTCAGCGTGCTCAACTTCGGATCACCGTCACTGAACTGCTGATGCAACAGTGGTGTGACACCGACAAACATCCCGTACCCGCTGCCGATGACGTCTGACCTACGCGAATAGCCAGGCGCACGGGTCTCCGGCCCGCGTGTGTAGTGGACGGCTAAACTTCATCGGCGTATCAACCTCCCGTTGCTCCGCGAGTACCTCCATGCTCCCTACAAACGGGGGAGGAAACCCGCCGCTCCCGAGGTCGCGCCGGGCTTGACCGTACCTTCGTTCCGGCACCCCAGCGCACGATGCGAGCCAGAGGCTCGCGCACCCAGGCGAGCGCACGATGCGAGCCAGAGGCTCGCGCACCCAGGCAAGCGCACGATGCGAGCCAGAGGCTCGCGCACCCAGGCAAGCGCATGATGCGGGCCAGAGGCTCGCGCACCCAGGCAAGCGCACTATGCTCCCAACAAACGGGGGAGGAAACCCGCCGCTTCCAATGTCGCGCCGGGCTTGACCGTACCTTCGTTCCCGCACCCCGGCGCAGGACGCGGGCCAGAGGCTCGCGCACCCAGGCAAGCGCACTATGCTCCCACAAACGGGGGAGGAAACCCGTCGCTTCCAATGTCGCGCCGGGCTTGACCGTACCTTCGTTCCCGCACTCCGGCACATGATGTGAGCCAGAGGCTCGCGCACCCAGGCAAGCGCACTATGCTCCCAACAAACGGGGGAGGAAACCCGCCGCTCCCGAGGTCGCGCCGGGCTTGACCGTACCTTCGTTCCCGCACCCCAGCGCAGGACGCGGGCCAGAGGCTCGCGCACCCAGGCAAGCGCGCTATGCTCCCCACAAACGGGGGAGGAAACCCGCCGCTCCCGAGGTCGCGCCGGGTATAATCAGCGCATCAACAAGGGTTTGGGATGATTAATGTCGGAAGAGATGCAGCATGCCTCTACACGCACTGCGGACAAGGTGCGAATCGCTCCATTCCTCTCATTCTTCTTCCCTCTCTCCTCACTTCTACCAGGTAGTCCCAGGTCTGGATCAACAACCTGCGCGATCGTACCAGGCCTGAAAGAAGATTGATCAGAGTGAAAACGCCTTCGCCCTGATAATCATCGCGTTCATCTATCTGCGTCATCACCTCTTCTCGGTAAAACGATAGGCTGAGCGCATCCGCATAACGCATTTGGTCACATCTTTGCTGGAGGATAGCGCGACTTTTGCCCATCGGTAATCAAGTGATAACCGTGTGTAATTGTTATTTTTTGCACAATCTCCTGTTGAGGCGCTATACTATATCTCGGTGTCAGGTATCAATCGTCTGGCACCCGACGGACGACAACGGCGTCTTTTCGTCGCTCAACGGTTGAGGAGGAATATTATGAACGACACCTGGCTCGAATTAACGGCAACGACGATCCATCAACGTGACCTAATCCGTGATGCCGAGCGTGAACGACTAGTGCGTATGGCTCAGCGGCTACGCCGCAAACAATCGTGGTGGTACCGCTGGTGGCAGCGCCTGTTCCAACGAGTGCGGCGCACAAATGCCTGAATCATCGATTGAGCAGACCCTTGTCCCACCTATGTCTGCTCACCTGATGATACGTTCTACCAACGACAGGGCGGGTTATAGACCCGCCCATCATCATTTGAGGGAGCAGCCACCTTCCTCGGCGTAGGGCTGCTTATTGCAGCGCCGCAGCGTACCATCTGCCATATCGCCCTTCCTCTTGCATGGACTGGCGGAAGGAAGCTGAAATATTTACTGAACTGGGATAACGCTACACCACCCAGAGCATACTATGCTTTGCTTCCAGCGATTTGAATGACCGCTGCACCGTGAATCGTACCCTGACGTAATGCGTAGAGGGCAGCATTCAACTCCGCGAGTGGAAACACCTCGACGGTAGTCTGAACAGGCACCTGCGGGGCGAGCTGGAGAAAGTCTTCACCATCCTCACGAGTAAGGTTAGCAACCGAACGTACCACTCGCTCACCCCAGAGCAAGTCGTAGGGAAAAGCCGGGATCGGACTCATATGAATACCGCCGCAAACCACAACGCCACCCTTCGCGACAGCTCGCAACGCTTGCGGAACAAGCTCGCCTACCGGTGCAAAGATAATAGCCGCATCAAGAGGGGTTGGTGGCAGATCGGTTGAGTCACCAGCCCAGACTGCACCTAACTCACGAGCAAAACGTTGCCCTTCCATATCACCGGGTCTGGTAAACGCAAACACCTGGCGCCCCTGCCAGCGTGCGACCTGGGTTATCAGGTGGGCTGCTGCCCCGAACCCATAAATACCCAATCGTTCCCCTTCACCGGCCAGGCGCAACGCACGGTAGCCGATCAGACCAGCGCAAAGAAGTGGCGCCACTGCTGTCGCCTGCTCATTCGCCGGGAGTGCGAAACAAAACCGCTGGTCAGCAACGGTATACTCGGCAAACCCACCAGGCCGCGTATAGCCGGTAAACTGCGCCTGATCACAGAGATTTTCGCGCCCTTCACGACAAAACCGGCACTGTCTCTTATACACATCT
>JAGHYT010000157.1:0-8553 GCA_017743535.1 Chloroflexus sp. | reverse complement strand
TCACGACGGAAGGGCCGGCGCAGATAGCGCACGCGGTGGCTGCCGTCGGGTTGGATCATGACGATCAGCACCAGATTATAGCCGGTATCAGGAGCAGCGAGTTTGATCTGTACGTCCTCATTGAAACGCCACGGGAAACTATGGTCAACGAGGGGCAAGCGATCTTCATCAGCGCGAGAGAATCGCTCATGGGCAACATTCTCGTGTTGATCACGATACATCAGCGTCATTGCATCCGTTCCGTGCCATTGCACGCTCACGACTTTGCCAAATTCGTTGAGAGGGATGCCGCGAAGATTGGTAGAAGGTTGAATCTCTTCAGGATGCACCATGAAACATTCCTCTACGAGATTCGGTAACAACCGGCTTGCGATGACGGTGGCACCAAAGACAGGTGAGACCGTAACGAAAACAAATATTCCTCCATGTAGAAAATCTGGCATCCTTATTTGTGTATTATATCCTGATGACCAAACTACGTCCTTACTAATCGTTTATACCAGAAGTTTTTCAACGTTCTTACCCTACTCCGCAATGAGATGGAGATAAACAAAATGAGAAGTGTGAGTGATAAACGGGTGCTTAAACCGTTTGCCGTGCGCGCAGAAGCGCGTAGCTTCTCGTTGCACCCCCCCGCAAGCGAGGGGCTTAGAGCGGGTGCAAGCGGGGGGCTTAAGGGGGGTTGGTATGATGATGAGCCAACCGATAGCCAACGCACTGCTGCACAATAATAACACCGGTAGCCATCGCTGGCTACCGGTGTGTTCGGCAACCCGTCGCCGAGGGTTAGAGGACAGCGGAAGAGGAACAAGCGGGGAACAACGGAGGTGATGTACAGCTTTCAACTGAGGTTCATAACTGTTGATCCCTCGCCGACGGGTAAAGCCGTCTCTCACACTTCTAGCATACACCAGCGAGTTACGGTCAGCAATAGTCCTTTGATCCCCCTTCGCGTGACCCATGTGGTAAGGGTGTATTAGAGCGTGATCAAAAAACTAGGTTTTGATCCGGCGCATATTGCGGTTCCTAGGTGCAGTGCACGAACTGCTCCTACGCTATTGTCGTGTAAGAGTGAGATCAGAAACTCGTGGTTTTGATCAGGTGCTCAGCAGGGGTGTCGGCTGAAGTGGCGAGCAACGAAGCACCTCATCAAAAACCTGGGCTTGTGATGAGGCTCGATCATGGATCTCCAGAATGGTTCGGGGAACGTTGGCAGGCACCGCAGGCGTCTCCTTGCCGCGATGGAAACGGGTGGCACCGGTTTCAGCGCCGATGCTGCGGAGCACGCCTGGCGCCCCCTCACCTTCACCCTTGCCCTCTCCCTCTCCCACATGGGGAGAGGAAGGGGGAACGGAGCGTGGCTGGAGCGAAAGAAGATTGGCACCCCCTCACGCAATGGTTGCACGGGTACGGTTCGTGCCCGATGAGAAATTCAGGTTTTTTGATCACGCTCTCAGCGTAAACATCATCCGAACCTGACAAAACGTCTGCCGCCGGATGTGCTACAATCAAGAATAGTACAACCGGTATTGGAGCGAAGCGTTGTCTATGCCACCTAAACAACGAGGAACAACTCTGTTTGACGCGCAACGCCAACAGGCATTGCAACAGCAGGCGCCGCTGGCTGCCCGTATGCGACCACGCACGCTCGATGAGTTCGTCGGACAAACACATATTGTCGGCGAAGGTAAGCTGCTTCGGCGGGCCATTGCGAATGATCAGCTCTTCTCGCTGATCCTGTGGGGGCCACCGGGAAGCGGTAAGACAACGCTAGCGCAAATCATTGCCGTCAGTACGAAAGCTCATTTTGAACCGCTCAGTGCCGTCAGTGCGGGTGTAAACGATCTGCGCCGGGTTGTGCAAGAAGCGCAAGACCGGCTGGGGATGTTTCAGCAGCGCACAATTGTCTTCATCGACGAGATTCACCGCTTTAACAAAAGTCAGCAAGACGCCATTTTGCCCTACGTTGAAGATGGTACCATCATCCTAATTGGAGCTACCACCGAAAATCCATCGTTTGAAGTGAACTCAGCGCTGCTCTCACGGGCCAGGGTCTTCAAACTGGAAGCGCTCACCGACGAGGAGATCGGTATCCTGATCGACCGTGCGCTAAGCGACCAGGAGCGTGGCCTGGGGAATATGAAGATTATGCTGGCGCGTGACGCCCGTGACTATCTGATCAATATGTCAAACGGCGATGCCCGCACGGCCCTGAATGCGCTTGAAGCAGCGGCTCGCTCGAAGCCGCCAGCGATTGGCGAGACCCGCTTGATTACGGTTGATGATATTCGCGATGCGTTGCAGAGTCGCGCCGCCCGCTACGATAAGCGTGGTGAGCTGCACTTTGATGCGATTTCGGCATTGCACAAAAGTGTGCGTGATAGCGACCCCGATGGCGCACTCTACTGGCTAGCCCGAATGCTCGATGGCGGCGAGGATCCACTGTATATTGCACGCCGTCTGGTGCGAATCGCAGTCGAGGATGTTGGTCTGGCCGATCCCCAGGCTCTCCCGCAAACCATTGCCGCACAACAGGCAGTACATTTTCTCGGTCAACCTGAAGGGGAACTGGCGCTGGCGCAAGCGGTTGTCTACCTCTGTCTAGCTCCCAAGAGCAATGCCCTCTATCGGGCGTATGGCGCCGCTCAACGTGACGTGGCGGAGACGCGCAACGAACCGGTGCCACTCCATCTGCGCAATGCACCAACCCAACTGATGAAGCGGCTTGGTTATGGGAAGGGCTACGAGTATGCCCATGACCTGCCTGAGGGGCGTTCTGATCAAGCGCATTTACCGCCTAATCTGATCGGGCGTATTTACTACGAACCAAGTGGGCGGGGATTCGAGGCCATTGCCCGCGAACGATTGGCGTGGCGTGAAGAACGACGCCGACCCGAACCACCAGCGCCACCATCGGCGCCGGAAGAATTAGCGCCGGGTGAAGAACCGCAGGTGCCACCAGAGGAACTTGCTCCGGGTGAAGAACCACAATTGCCGTCGCCATTAACACCGACACGACGGCGCGAAAGGCGAGGGAAAGCATAAAAATTATCGACAGATAAAAAGGTGAGGAAACATGATGGTTGAGCGGGCTCAGGTCGTGATCATTGGCGCAGGCGTAATCGGAGCCAGCGTTGCATTTCATCTGGCCGAGCGTGGACTGCGCGATGTAGTCATCTTAGAACGCGAAGAAACGGAAATCAGTGGTAGTACGGCCCGCTCGGCAGCAGGGGTACGCCACCAATTCTCGTCGCGCACGAATGTACTCTTGTCGCGCTATAGTATCGAGCGCTTACGCTACTTCACTGAAGAGGTTGGAGGTCATGCCGAGTTGCGGCAGGTTGGCTATCTGTTTCTGATTAACGATGAAGCAACGTGGGCGCAATATCTGCGTAATGTAGCGATGCAACGAGAGTTGGGTGTGCGGGTTGAGGTGCTGACTCCCGCTGAGGCAGCACGCTTTATTCCGCAGATGCGTACCGATGACCTGATTGGGGCAACGTTCGGCCCTGATGACGGTTACTGTGACCCTTACGGTATTGCGCTAGGCTATCTGCGCGCCGCGCAACGCCACGGTGTGCGACTGTACCGTGGGACGCCGGTCATCGGGTTTCAGATTGTTGGTGGACGAGTAACAGCCGTTGAGACACCGGCTGGTATAATCGGGTGTGAATTCGTGGTGAACTGTGCTGGGCCATGGGCGGGCGAAGTAGCAGCGCTAGCCGGACTCGATCTACCGGTTAAACCATATCGACGTAATGTTTACATGACGACACCATTCCCAGCAATCAGTGGTCCTATCCCGCTGACAGTTGATGTCGGGAGCGGTTTTTATATGCGGCGCGAAGGGCAGAGCATCTTGATGGGTCGCTCGAATCCCAATGAACCGAGCAGCACGAATACGAACGTAGATTGGGAATGGTTAGAGGCTGTAATCGAAGCCGGCACTTACCGTTTTCCAATCCTTGAGACGGCAGGGCTGGCCGAGCAACAGTGTTGGGCCGGCCTGTACGAGATCACGCCGGATCACAATCCAATCCTTGGTCGGCATCCCGACTTGGAAGGCTATATTGATGCCAGTGGTTTTAGCGGTCATGGGATCATGCACGCACCGGCCACCGGTCTGCTGATCGCCGAAGAGATAATCGATGGCAAAGCACACACGATCAATATTGATGAACTGCGGATCAATCGTTTTCGCAGTGGTTCTATCGTATCCGAATTCAATGTAATTTAACGAGGTGATGAGCAATGACACTCGATGAAGCAATTGCTGAGATCAAACGTCGCATCGCTGAGGTTAGTCCAAGCGCTGTTACGCGCGTGACGAGGGTTTCTGCGGAAGAAGCCAGTATCAGGGCGTATGCACCTGCCGCCGACGAACCAGCGATTAAGAATGCAACGAATGAATTTACGCTGTCGCTTATGATGAACGAAGGGCTTGATGTCCAGGTGCTAGTGTACGACATCACCACCTCACTACCGCCGGAGGAGTAAGGGTTCTCTGAGATGGTGTTGTGACCTTCAGACTCTCCTCGCACCTACACCTTCCCCCCAGCTCCGCACCTTCCCCTTCCGCACCCGCAAAGGGAGCGGAAGGAAAGGGGGACCCGCACCATCCCTTTAGCTCCCTGCCTTGGCCCTCCGCTTCACTTCTCCCTATTGGGTAGAGGAACGCTCCGGCCCTGGGTGCGCGAGCCTCTGGCTCGCAAGGGGTAAGCGCTCCGCTTCACTTCTCCCTATTGGGTAGAGGAACGCTCACCACTCATCAAAACCGATTGCAATTGCCGCTTCAGGCGGGCAAAAGCTGGATCGGTAACGAGCGAATACGAACGGGGACGCGGGAGTTCGACCCGCATTTCCAGCGCAATACGCGCCGGACGTGGGGTGAGAACGTAGACACGGTCGGCCAGAATCAGGGCTTCATCGATGTCGTGCGTGACTAGCAGAACAGTCCGGTCAAGCCGATCCCACAATGTCAGTAACCATTGTTGCAGTTGAGCGCGGGTGAGTGCATCCAGGGCACCAAACGGTTCATCAAGTAGCATAATTGGGCGATGCCAGAGCACAGTACGAAGAAAGGCAGCCCGTTGCCGCATTCCGCCCGAAAGCAACGCTGGTCGTGCATCACCCCAACCTTGTAATCCAAAATCAGGCAGCAGAGAACGGGCTTCCTGACGGGCGGCAGCCACATCACCCCCTTGCACGACTGTGGCCAGAACGGCATTTTCCACTACCGATAACCAGGGTAGGAGAGCATCACGCTGTGGCATGTAGGCTACCTGTCCTCGTTGACCGGTTACATTAACGCCATCGATAATAACTGCGCCGGTATCAGGCATTTCCAATCCGGCAATGATGTTGAACAATGTTGTCTTACCGCTCCCACTTGGGCCAATAACGGCAACGAACTCACCTGCGGCGACGTACATCCCGATGTCGTCGAGTACCGGCACTATACCGGTTGGGGTAGCGAATGTTTTACGGATCGAGTGTAATTCAAGGGTTGCCATCGTTTGTCAATCTACATCGGCACAGCACGGATAATCTACGTCGGTATCATTCTTGCAATCGCCACGTTTCGCTCTTGCTGAACGTTTCCCTCACTTCAGAGGGTTTCAGAGTTTTCTGCGTTGGTTTGCATTCGATAACCCGACGGTGCAACAACCACCCAACACCGACGAACGTCAGCGCTTGCCGAAGGGGATCCACGATCCGTGCGGTTTTCCTGGGTGCGCGGGCCTCTGGCCCGCGTTATACAGGGCATAGCCGGAAATTCTCTGTTAGCGCATCAGCGCACCATTGCTCCCTATACCTCTCTCCGCTTGCGTCACCTCCATTCCCCGCAAGCGGGTGAATGAGAGGTAGAACTCGACCCTACCATACAGGGACAGGAGTGACCGGCGAGACGACGAGGGTTGGGGAGACAACAAGAAGCTGTAGACCTGTGCACACACGGCGGACGAGTCGGGAACTTAGCCGTCCCTCTCTCCTCACTCCGCGCCCCTCTCACCTTCATCCCTGAATCAAGGTAGAAAGTCATTCGTAAAAGCTTTTTCCGGCTCAATCATTCGGGCAATGAGATTGCGCTCGGCCATCCACTGTGCGTAGGCCTGCCAGACCTCCAGTTTCTGCTCACCCCAGCGTGGAGCTTCCGCCTGATACTGACCGGCCAGATACTGCTGACTCCGCCGCACCAGCTCTGCATCGAGTTCAGGTACTGCCTTCAATAGAATCTCTGCCGCTGCTGCCGGTTGCTCGATGGCGAAGCGATAGCCAGCACTGGTCGCCGCCAGGAAGCGCCGTACCAGATCGGGATTTTCGGCGATGAGCTTCTCGCTGGTGACGATAACCGGTGTGTAATAGTCGGGAATGCACTGCACATCGTTCATCATCACAATGTTCAATGGAATGCCACGCACCTCGGCCTCTATGCCGGTCCAACCCTTAAAAATCCAGACAAAATCAACCTCATCACGTTCGGTAGCGACAAAAAAGTCGGAACTCCCGATGTCAACGAACTGTACCTGATCGAACTGATCCTCGACGCCTGCACATTCGAGCAAACCACGAATAACCGCCTCCTCAATTGGCGAACCAAATGCACCATATTTTTTGCCAATGAAATCGCGTGGGCTGGTGATACCCTCTTCAACCCGACTGGCAAAACCGCTGGTATTGTGTTGAATGATAGCAGCAATTGAGACAATCGGTACGCCTTCTACTCGGGCCTGGGTAACCCCTTCCTGATACGAGATGCCAAAATCGAGTCGCCCGCTGGCAACGAGCTGCTCGACAGTACCACCCTCTTGCGCACCGAGAATCTCAACCTGCAACCCTTGATCTGCATAGTAGCCTTGCATCTGCGCCACGTAGAGACCGGTATGGTTCGTATTTGGTGTCCAGTCTAATCCAATTCGCACCGTGGTTAGCGGTCGCTCAGGGGTTGCCGGTACAGAAGTAGTGGCAATGCCACAGGCCGTCAAGACGAATATCAGTACAAGTATCAGCCATTTGCGCATCAGTGTTCTCCTTTCCAGAAGACGATCTTGCGTTCGAGCAAACTTACCAGGGTAAAAAGAACGATGGTCAAAAGCGACGTAACCAGGGCAGCAACAAAGACCTGATCGGTACGGAAAGCACGTAACGAGCGGGCAATGTAGACGCCTAGCCCAGCGCTAGCGCCGATCCATTCAGCCAGAACCGCACCAATCACACTGTAGGTAATGGCCACCTTAATTCCGGTGAATATAGCAGGCAACGCCGCTCGTAACCGCAATAGGCGCAGCAATTGCCAGTAGTTTGCCCCCATCGCTTCCAGCAAACGGCGCTGATCACGATCGGCGTTCTGCAGGCCATCAATTGTGTTCACCACAATGGGAAAGAAGGTCACCAGGGCGACGACGATCACTTTTGGCAAGAGACCAAAGCCAAAACCAACGACCAAGAGTGGCGCAATCGCCACAATCGGCACTGTCTGTGAAGTAACCAGCAAAGGGTAGATTGCTCGCCGCAACAGGGGCGATGCATCCAACGCTATCCCCAAACTAAAACCGCCGATCAATGCTAAGCTAAAGCCAGGAATGGTGACGGTGAGTGTGGCCAGCGTATGACCGAGCAGGATCGGGAGACTGGCAATCAGTGTCGTTGCGATCCGTGATGGTGGCGGTAGAAGCCAGTCGGGGATCGTCAGATACCAGACTGTTCCTTCCCAAAGGAGCAGCAACACCATTACGAGTAAGGTTGATGGGATGTACTCGATCAGACGGCGGCGCCATGACGAACGCGCAGTCGTCGGCGTCGGTGGCGCAAAAATAGGAGCCGCAATCTTGTCACTCATACTTAGCCAGCTTTTCGGCAATTGAAGAACCGTTCGGATCGTAATCCACCTTAATCAGGGTAAACACGCGACTAGCACCAGCCGCCAGGACGGCTTCTTGCGCTTGCTTGATGACAGCCATAATGGCATCGTAATCACCTTCAATCGTGGTCTCCATTGGCCCGACACGGTACGGCAGACCACTCGCAGCCACGACGGCAATAGCAGCATCAACGGCGGCATAGGTTGTTGCCTTATCGGGTAAGCCACCGGGCAAGACTTCAAAGCTGACGGTAATTGAAGGCATTGTTCGCTCCTTTCGGTTGATGAACTGACGAGAAACAAAATACCGCCATTTCAACGGTAGGGAATGGCGGTACTGAAACCGGTGAAACCTCCCTCCGCTGGCATAACCCAGATCAGGTTCAAAGGGTCAGCGGCATCTGTCGGGCCGCACTCTCAGCCGGACTCTTCCGGCTCCCCTGGTTGTACTGATAGATTTTGTGAAATGATAGAAGGAATTTGCATGACTGTCAAGCAGCTTACGCGGGCAATAACTGGGGTGACCGTTTGGGAGTCAGTGTATCCCCTCAGCTTCCCTCCGGCTCCTCCACTCCTACCGAGAGAGGAAGGGGGAAGATGAGCGGGTATTTCCCGTATGAGGGGAAGGGGGAGATTGGCGCCCTCACCTTCCCCCTGCCCCTCGCTCCTATGGGGAGAGGAATGGAGGGGGG
>JAGHYT010000156.1:0-8572 GCA_017743535.1 Chloroflexus sp. | reverse complement strand
AGTCATTGGTAGTAGGTGCATGATGTTCGTCGGTTTCTCTACGCTGTTGCATCATTCGATCATTGTAGATGACTGGAAGCTGAGAACGCCGAAAACCTCTCTAAGGGGTAGCGATGTTCACCAATGAACAGCATTCACCGTCACGGTGATCCTCGACTCGTGCAGGACGTTGGGTTCGTAGGTCTATGGCCTGCGTCGTGCAATACATAGTCGGCGGCCGTTGCACCCTACAGTCCCTCCGCGTGCGGGGCGGGGGGAATGGAACTCGCCTTTACCGGTACAGTGACGAGCATGACCGGCGAGGCAAGGGAGAGCGCATCGTCGGGAGGGGAAGAGCGATCCGTGTACATCCCTGCAGGGACTGAGGAGAACCCGTCCCTCTTGACCACTCCTGTTTTCTTCACGTTCTGATCTTCTACATAAGCTCGAAACGCGGTACAATACAACAGATTTCACGTCCAGAACGGAGAGTCGATCATGACAAATGCATCCCATATTGTGCTACCAGAGTGGATAACCCTGGCAACAACGATGATCGACGCCCAACAGTTTTCAGATTTGCGAGCTACTGCCCTCTCTGTGTTGCGACTGGCTTTTCCGCATTATGACGTCGATCTCCAGTGGTCGTTTCAAGGGCGTCCACAGGAGATAAGCGATGGTGTTGTTCATCCGATCACGGCTGACGAAGTCTATGGTTGGCTGACGATCCGCCCAGGTTCGTTGACGACCAGCGAGTTAGCGATCCTGAATGTTATTGAGCGTCTGATAATTGCCGCTTATGATCGGGTGCGGCAGCGGATTGATCGGCAAGGTTGGCGACAGCGCCTCCAGATTGAGTTTGACGCTTTGCGGGATTGTCATGATCCTGACCTGATCTGCCGTCAGTTTGGGCAATTGATGGGTCAAATCGTGGGATGGCCGTTGCATATTGGAGTGGCCATCCCATTTCAACGTAGTGTCTGGATTGAACAGATAGCCCACTATGATCCGCAAGCAGGAGGCTGTAGTTTATCCGGTCGGCGATTCTGGACGGCTGAGACCGATCTTAGTAGCGTCGTGATGAAGCTGAGTATGCCGATCAGCTCAACCAGATACCTGCACGACTGTGCCCATTATCAGGTTCGTCCACATGCCGTCTGGCAGGATTCTGCTCCGGAGTATTGGTCAGGGGTGCCTATTCGTTTTGATGGTGAAACGGTTGGTATAACCTACGCATACACAATGACCCGATCAACCGTTGGCGAACTGCAACAGCAGATCGTCAATGAAGGCCTGTACCTGATCAGTCAGTTATTGCGACCGATCCTCTTGCATCGGGAAGCGGAGCGTGCGAGTCGTCAACAACGGATGTGGCAAGAGTTGATTGCTGCTAGTGTGCAGGTTTTTGATCCTGATCGGGCACTACAAGTGATATTGGAACGCAGTTGTCAGTTGTTAGATGTGCAAGCAGGTAGTCTGTTTATCGTTGATGAACAGCAGCGCGAGTTGGTTCTTCGTTATGTGGCCGGTCAACATTTGCAGCAATTGGTTGGGATGCGTCTGCCGATGACTCATGGCATTCTCGGTCAGTCGTTGGTACTGGGTAAGCCTGTTATTGTCAACAATGCGGTCGGTGACCCACGGCGCAGTTACCGGCTGGATCAGATAACCGGGCTGGCGTGCCACAATCTGATCAGTGTGCCGTTTACCTCACTGGCTGGTGTGCGTGCCTGCCTTCAATATATCAATCGCCAGGAAGCAGCACCGTTTATTGATGCTGATATTGATCGTATCAATGCGATTGTTGCAACCATGAGTCTGGTCATTGACCATGTCCAGCGCCTCACCCAGGTCGAAACAGGTATCATCCTGCATGCTCGTGATCTTGATCGGCGTAACGCTGACCTGCAGTCGGTGTTAGCACTTAGTCGTGACCTGTTGGTCGAACGAACGCCTGATCAGCTTTTTCTGCTGATTATCAATGCGATCTGTCAGCGGATACGGTTCCAGGCGGCAGCCCTGTTTGTAAATCGACGTGAAAGTAGTCTGCATCCGGCATTGGAGTGTGTTGTCGCCACAGATCGTCTCGTCAGTGAATTTCCACTCGGTTTGCGGTTAGCCGCTAACCGACTTGATATGCTGGCTCACGAGTGGTCTCTTGGCGAGAACTGTTTTCTTCTCAACCGGCGCAGTGCCAGTTTTGCTGCTTTGTTTGATTTACCAGCACCGGTACCAGAACAACTGATGGATTTTGGTACGACTCAGTGGAATGCTGATGATCTACTCGTTGTGCTTCTGCGAGCGCCTGACCAGCGGGTTCAGGCGGTGTTGCTACTCGATCAACCGCTCAATGGTCAACGTCCGTCATCTGATGACATCCGGGCGCTGATTGTATATGCCGGTATTGCCGGTTCGGCGATTGAGATTGCGCTCTTGCGACACCGTCAGCAACGTAGTTTGGAGCGTCTGACAGCGTTGAACGGCCTGGGCATGGTGATCAATTCGCAATCGTTGCCTGAGCCGCAGGTGTTGGCGATGACAATGCGCGGCATGCTTGAGATGGTCGATGGCAGTTGGGCGCAGGTTGTGTTGTTTGATCCTGTTCAAGATGCGTTGCGGTTCGATCAGTCGGTTGGCGTCACGATGCTTGCGCAAGATGCGGTTTTAGCCCTGGCCCGTCGGGCGCTGACGCAGCGGCGTCCGGTCTTTCGTTCAGCGACAACCGTTGCGCTGCCGCTCCGCGGTACCCAACAGCCAATTGGTGTGATCGTGATCGGCGGAGAGCACGCCCTCGATTCTACCGATATTGAGATGTTGATGCTTTACGTAACTCAGACGGCTATCGCTATCGAGAGTATGCGCTTACTCGAGGTGGTACGGCGCGCACGTGATAATCTGTCACGGGTCATGGCGGCAATTGAAGATGGGCTTATTCTCTACAGCGCTGAAGGAACAATTGTCGTGACAAACGAGACCTTCTATCGTCTTGCGCAGACGAATGCATGGTCACCGCCATTGTTTCAGGTTAGCACGCTCCATATCGAACAGTTGATCACGCAATGGGCAGAGCAATGTCATCTGGAAGCTGATGCGGTTGCTACGCTGTGCCGCTCGCTTTCTACTGCTGGCACGCAAGGCGAATTACGGGGAAATGATAGGGTATTTGCCTGGAAGGTAACATCGGCTGGTGATCTCGTTTCTGGTCGTATTCCTGCCTTTTTGTTAACGATTCGTGATGTAACCGAGGCAAAAAAGGTTGAGCAGTTGCGCGAAGACTTGACCCATACCCTGGTACACGATTTTAAGAATCCGCTAACTGTTATCAAACTTTCCTTTGAGCGACTAGAACAGGAGTTAGGCGATCTACTTACTGAACGCCAGAAAAAGGCAATTTTGATTGGTCAGAACAGCACGAATCGGCTAATCAACCAGGTTGGAATGATGCTCGATATTGGGCGGCTGGAAAGTGGTCAAATGCCACTTAAGCTGGGGCCGTTGCCAGTTGCCAGTATAATTGAGCAGATGACTGAGCGATTATCGATCCAGGCCCAAGAGAAGCAAGTCCAGATCGTTCATCGGATTGATCCTCAGGTGCGCTGGTTGTTTGCCGATTCTGATATTATCGCCCGTGTGTTCCAAAATTTGCTCGATAATGCGCTCAAATTCAGTGCTCAAGGCGATCTGATTTCGCTTGAAGTTCAGGTAAAACCGGATCAGCGAGAACCACAGCTTGTTACCTTGTCTGATGAGTTAGCGGTTCTGATTCCAGGTGATCGGGTTGCCCATATTGTTGTACGCGATCAGGGGCCAGGTATTCCTCCTGAAGATCAGGATTTTATCTTTACCCGCTTCAGTCAGGCTGGGCGTAAACGTAGTGAAGGTAGTGGGTTGGGCTTATTCTTCTGCCGGCTGGCAGTTGAGGCGCATCAAGGAATGATCTGGGTCGAAAGTTCGCCTGGTCAGGGCAGCGCATTTCATTTTACGCTGCCGCTGGCCGAAATCTGGTCTGGTGAACGCTAACGGTCAGGCTCCGAGCAGGCGCTGACGGGTCTCTTCAATAAAACGCTGAATCCGATCGGGGTCGGGTTTATCGGTTGGCAACATTAGGATGAAGTGACTGAATATTTCTGAACGTTCGCGTAACAGGTCTAGCCAGCCGGCCTCTGGTTGTTCACGTCGTAACGCCTCCAGATGAAGGTTTGCGAATGTCTGAATCGGCTCGGCTGTATCAGGCGTAAGATGAGCGGCAGGGCCGGCAAGGTAGTAATTCGGTGTTGTTTGGCCGAGCGGTGTATCGACCGGTACCAGATGGCCGACAATAACTTCATTGAGTTCCAGTCGCAGTGAGGCATGGCTGTCGGCCAACGGTACGGCTTCATCACGTAGTAAGTCGCGCAGACTGGCGCCGGCATTCGGATGAAGTTTCTCGACGCGATAAGGTCGTAATCTGACATCGACCCAGGTCGGTAAGAGTTGACGTTCAAGTGGGGAAAGAGCGCTCTCGTTCGCTTGATCCGCCAGGCGTTCGACAAGGGTTTTTCCGTCAGGTTGGCGGTAATCAAAGGCAAACCACACCATAAACCGGTCGGCGCCGTAGCTTTCGCGCTGGTTTAGTTCGGCTAGTTGCGCAAACTGGTACCGTTGTTGCCAGTAACGATCAAAGGCAATTTGCAGGTCAGTAGCGTCGGTAGTGGTCGCCATCGCCAGGATGCGTTGTAAGAGTTGATCTTGCGCATTCCGCAATCGTAGTTGCTGACTGCGCCACTCCTCTTCAATCCGTAAATGGCAATCTTTATACTTGCGGCCACTCCCGCAGTAGCAAGGATCATTACGCCCTAACTTTCGCGTCTTCACTTGATTCATTTGCGAATCACTCCTTACGCTATTCGAGACTAAAAGCCAGCCGTATGCCCAGAAACTGATTACGCATAGTGGGTTGCAAGCGGAAACGGCAGGCACAGCGTGCATACCCTTGTGGATTGGCGTAACATCCGCCGCGCAGAATACGTCGTCCGGGGGCAGTTGGGTCTTCGCGTCCATCATCTGGCCGATACGGGTATGGTCGGTCGAGCGAGGCAGTCCATTCCCAAACATTACCGGCCATATCCTCGATCCCATACGGACTGCGCCCACTAGGATAGGCGCCTGGAGGATTAGGTGCAAACCTGCCGCTCTCGCGTGTATTGGCGTAGTTGGGATGAAACGTCTCGCCCCACGGGAAGCGACGGCCATCACTTCCACGGGCAGCATGCTCCCATTCAGCCTCAGTCGGCAGGCGGAAACGAATGGTGGACGGTGGTGTGACCGGTTGGCCGCTCGGATCGATCAGGCGAACAGAGCAATCTGGTTGTTGATTGAGCCAGGTGCAGAAGGCTTGTGCTTCGTACCAGTTGACATCGGTGACCGGCAGTTCCAGTAATGCGGGCGGTGGAGTTGGGCCGTGCCAATGTGGTGGTGGCGGTACGGCGCCAGCCGCAACCGCCTGTGCGTAGAGCGCATTGTTGACCGGTGTTTGGGCGATGGCAAATGCTGGTAGCAATAGCTCGTGCTGTGGCGTCTCTTCGCGGTAGCTTTCGCGGGTACCACCGTAGCGGCGGGCAAGGTCGTTCAATTCCTGGATTGGCGTGCCCATACGAAAGGTGCGGGCCGGGATGCAGATCATAACCGGTAATAATGCGGTCAGGGTGGTCATCGTTGGTAAATCCGATTAAGTCGATCCAGCTCTCGCCGGTAGATTGTCTCGGCAAAATGTTCAATGGCGCTCACGTTTTGCAGCGCTTCGTAACCACGCTGCAGAAACGAGTGTATCTGCCCAATGCCGACCAGGCGTGCGACAACATGCGAACGACGGAGCGCCAGCCCTAGGATATGCGAGCGTGAAAGACGAAAAACGTTGTATAACGTCGTCCTTACCAACGTGAGTTGCCGTAAACGCTCGTCGTACTTGTCGGCAATCCGGTAGAAGTGTTCATAGGTAATTTCGTCGAAATCGGTCCCTACATGCGCCTGCCACATACGTCGGGCCAGGTCCTCATCGAGTTGATTCGTGAGGTCGAGTAATTCTAACACTTCTTCCAGATCGCGTAGATGGACACCTGGTAGCAAACCGATAAAGTGTTGCAAGCGGCGCCCTTCCTGGTCGCGTTGGCTAAAATCACGCGGGCCATAGATATCGTTGAAGAAAAATTCGCCTAACGGTTCGTATGCCGGCACTTCGGCCAGATCACGGTAATCGCGCCGCAGTCGGTTCGATTGAAAGATTTGGAGTGCGAGACGATACTGACGGAGCGTACTCATGGCAAGCGTTCGATTTGGGCAAGAGCACGTTGTCCCCATTCACTGGTGGGTTCACGGCTAATCAGTGTCTGGTAGGCGTTACGGGCCGCAGTAAAGTCAGCCTGATCTTCTGCGATCAGTCCACTATAGAAAATCGCTTCACTGTAGTCTGGGTTGAGGGTAATCGCTTTTTGGATGGCCTGCAATGCGCTTTCGGTGCGTCCTTGCGCGTAATAGGCTCGACCTAGCCAGTAATGGGCTTCAGGAAAGTTGTTCTGCAGCGCGATAGCCCGATTGAGGTCACGTATCGCCAGATCAAGATCACCATCACGGATGGCGAGAAGCGCCCGTCGATAGAAGCTCTCGGCGATGCGATCATTGGCGCCGATGGCGGCATCGAAGGCGGCGCGTGCTTCAGCGAAACGTCCGGCCTCTTGCAGTAATTTGCCTCGGAAGAGATGAGCTTCAGCGTAGTTGCTTTTTTGCCGGATGGCCTGTTCTACCGTTTGTAGTGCCTCTTCACTACGACCGAGAGCGTACTGAGTTTGGGCCAATCCTAATAGAGACTCCGGATATTGTGGTTGTAGTTGCAGGGCGCGTTGATACGCAGCCAATGCACGGGTAAGATTTCCACTGCGCAAGAGAGCTTCACCGAGCCAGAATTGGGCGGTGGCACTGTCACTACCGCCCGGCAGCGCCGCAGCAGTTTCAAAGTAAGCCAGGGCAACGCCCCAATTTCCTCTAGCGCTTGCAATTTCGCCCAGCCCAATATGCGCGGCGATGGATTGTGGATCAGTGGCGATAGCCTGCTGATACGATTGCTCGGCGGCGGTCAGGTCGTTGCGACGGCGTGCAACCTCGGCTAAAGTCAGGAGTGCATTTACCTGGGCGGTGATCGCTTCGGGATCGGTGCGGTTAGCGACCAGATTCAACGTGCGCTGCGCGGTTTGCGTTGCGGCTTCAAGCCTATTCCCAACCAGATAAGCGCGGGCTAAAAGCTGGTGGGCTGTTGCCGAATTGGGATCGAGCGCCAGTGCACGTTCCAGAGCCTGGATGGCAACTGGTGCTGCATTCCCCCCGATGGCAGCCTGGCCGATGATGAGTAATCGGTCGAGATCGTTTATTCCCTGTCCGAGGGCAATCCGATATTGCTCGAGTGCCCGCTTTGGTTGATTAAGAGGTCCCTCGTACAATTCGGCTAGCCGCAAACGCGCATCAAGATTGCGCTCATCAAAGACCAGGGCATCGCGGAGCATACGTTCAGCAGATTGGATGTCGCCTAAGCGAATGTAGGTCTCGCCTAACTCAAAGGCGGCAACCGTTGAGCGGGGATCAAGCGTGAGAGCATCACGGTAGACTTCAGCAGCTTCTTCGGCATAGCCAGCATCGTTGTAGAGGCGAGCCAGTTCAATGGCTGCCTCTGCATATTCTACTGCCAGCGGAACCAGGAGCCGTTCGGCCTCGGCAAAACCACTGGCGCCACTAAGCCGGAGGGCGCGGGCCAGATGTACAACGGTGTATGGTGTCTTTTGCCATTCTACCAGCGCCCGCCAGTGCTGGATGGCTGTTGGCCAATCACGTTCCCGTTCGGCCACACGCGCCAGCATCAAATGAGCCGGAAAGAACTGATTGTTCCGTTCGAGTGCTTGCCGTAACCACTCTTTTGCGCTAGCCTGATCGTTACGGACGAGGGCAACCATGCCGATACCGGCGTAGCCGTCGGGTAGTTGCGGAGCAAGGTCAATAACTCGCCGGTAACTCTGGATGGCTTCGTCATACTGCTCGTTGATCCGGAATGCAAAACCGAGCGCCAGCAGCGTCAGGACATCATCAGGTTGTTGTTCGCGCAATCGTTGTAAGGTTGTAATACTCGGATTAGCATTTCCCCCCGTACCAAAAAGGGCGGCTATCATTTGATCGATTGGACCTGGTCTGGTACGTCCCTCGACCGTCTGTAAAGCCGCTTCAACCAGCGCTAATACCAGTTTCTGGCGTCGCAATATCTCTTCGCTCCGCTCGGCCTGACCGGTTGCCATCAGACCGTTACCGGGAAAGATTGCGGCGTCGCCAGTGGCTCGTTGGCGCCACAGATTGATAGCTCGCGTGCTGTGTTCAGTTGCGGTACGCAGTTGATCGCGTACTCGGCGCAGATCGTTCGCCGATGGAAGTGGGTTCGCCGCTTCGAGTGCCCAGTAGAGCGGGCCGGTCAAGGGTAAGTGTGTTTCGAGGTCGGCTAAGGCACGTTCTTCAAGAAACACGGCGGTCAGGCGTGATTCATACGCTGCCAGGAAGGTGTATGGGACCCGTCTGCCAGTCG
>JAGHYT010000155.1:0-8613 GCA_017743535.1 Chloroflexus sp. | reverse complement strand
CGCCAGAAGTGCTGACAGCGCTGCTGCGGCTGGTCGGCGACACGCAAGAGGTGCGAGACGACGCCCTGGCGGCGGCGGGGCGCTTCAACCGGCTGCATCCCTCGTTGGGCCAGGCCCTGCCGCAGGAACTCGTTGCTGCCCTGACCGATCCCAGCGCGCTACGGGCGCGAGCGGCCGTCCGCCTGCTCGAGGCGCTGGGTACGTCACCGGCGGCCTCATCCGCGCCCGGCCTGCGCCGGCAGATCGTCGCGGCGCTGGCCGCCGCGCTGCAAGCCCCCAACAGCCGCCGGTATGTGTGGGTCTCGGCGAAAACATCCGACGGCACACTCGACCAGGACCTCTGGCAGGCGCTGCTGCGGGTGGCGGGGTTCTGATCCCAACCCTGTTGGTGCAAGCCGTATATCAACGCCGCCGGTACCCCCAATCCCCCCGCTTGCAGGGGAAGGGGGTGAGCCGGCGGCAACACCGCCGAACGGACAGGGCACCGCGATGCTGCGCCCCGTCCAGCTCGCAACGCTGCCAGACCATTGTGTTGATCAGGCATCACCCTGCTCGCGACGCAAATACCGATCAAACCACTCTAGGGTTCGTCGCATATGATCGGCCCGGTGTCGTGGTTCGCCGCTGCGCGTCAGTTCGTGTCCTTCACGCGGGTAGCGCACTAGTTCAACCACCTTCTTTTGTCGGCGGAGAATCGCGAAGAGTTGTTCGGCCTCGCTGATCGGCACGCGGTAGTCTAGCTCACTGTGCAACAGCAAGAGCGGCGTTTTGATCTTGTGGGCGTGGGCCAATGGCGAATGATCCCACAACTCTTCGTACAATTCCCAGGGGAAACCACCAAACTCGATCTCAATCAGCTCGTGGGCGTCACTGGTGCTGTGCTGCGTCAGCAGATTGTAGACCCCGCGTGCAGCAACAGCACAGGCAAAGCGATCGTCGTGGCCGATAAGCCAGGCAGTCATGTAACCGCCATACGAACCACCAGTCACCCCGATTCGATTGGGATCGATGTAGCCGCGAGCGACCAGCGCATCGATCCCGGCCAGAATATCAGGTGCGTCGGCTTCGCCCCAGTTTCCGCGAATTGCATCTCGCCATAATTCGCCATACCCTTCGCTGCCACGGGGGTTGCAGAAAAAGACCACATAGCCGCGTGCTGCCGCAACCTGCCATTCGTGCCACATCGAACGAAAGCCCGGTCCCCACATAATATGGGGGCCACCGTGAATGTAGACGGCCAGCGGGTAACGGCGAGCGGGATCGAAATCGGGTGGATGCAGGGTCCATCCTTGCACTTCACTTCCATCGGGGGCGAGATACAACATCTCTTCAATCGGGACAATGATGCGCTGGCTTAACAGATGCTCATTGATGCGGGTTAAACGATGCTCTTGACCATCGGCGCTGCGCCAAAAGAGATCGCACGGATTGTCGGCACTTCCGGCGATAAATGCAATGCTGCCGTCGCGTCCGACATCAAATTCGCTGACGATTCGCATCCCGCCAACCAGGGTCATGCCATTGCGGTACGTTGGTGTACCGGGCAGGCCGATCTGATACACGTGTGCATGACCGCGCCAAGCAGCACTAAACAACACCCCCTGTCCATCAGGTTGCCAGTGAAACTGCTCAACGTTCAGATCGGTATGGGCCGTCAGGTCGTGCGGTTCACCACCTGTAGCCGGAATAATCGCTACGCGACGGCCTTCGCCAAGCAGGCGGGCCTCGTTGAGGCGCAAAAATGCGATCTGGCGACCGTCAGGCGATGGTCTGGGATCGAAATACGAAAAACCGGCACTGGTTAGTGGCTGTGGGCGTGAGCCATCGAGCGGAATCCGCATAACATCGTAATAGGCGAAGAGCGAATCGGCTTCAGGATCACGAGTGGCCGTACTGAGAAGCGCAAGACCATCGGGCATCCAGACCGGTGCGCTGTAATGCAGATCACCGGATGTCAACCGACGCGGAGTTGCCGGTGTGTCGTCATCATTGACTTCAACGACGTAGATATGGCGTCGGCGATCATCAAAATAACTTGTTCCGCTGCGGTACGGCAATTTGGTAATGACTCGCGGATCGGTGCGCAACTCTTCGTCGTGCTGGCGCTGTTCCCGCGCTCGCCGTGCTTCCCAGGCATCGGCAGGAGGTGGTGGTGAGTCGCCAGCGTCTTCACGGGCCTGCTCGTCGGCATTCACCGGCGCAAGAAAGGCAATGTACCGACCATCCGGACTCCAGGCCGGATCGCTGGCCCCGTTCGGATGGTTAGTCAACTGACGTGCCTCGCCACCATTGACTGAGATGAGATAAATCTGTCCGCGTTCATCATCGCGGTTGGAGACAAATGCCAGCCACTGCCCATCAGGACTCCAGCGAGGTTGCTGATCCTGTTTGCCACGTGTGAAGCGACGTAATGGTTTGCTGCCATCGGTTGGTACCAAGGCAATATGGCGGTGATAGCTATTGCCTACCCGATCAACCGTTACCCAAACGACCGCTACGTAACGTCCGTCAGGGCTGAGTCGTGGGTCTTCGAGCCAGCCTAATTCATAGAGATCGTCAATTTTAAAGGGCTGAAGGGTTGGATTTGTCATGGCATGGTCCTGTAAATTACTCGGCGAGTCTATGATCTCTTGCTATTGTAGCATACTTCTCGTCGGTCGTCACTTGCGTTTTTGCTAGAAATGGTGACGTAACGTTCTAAACCTTGACACTCTACTGAATATCAATTATAATTCTACAACAGCAAGAGCAATTAAATTAACTATTCACAATTCATCATGGTAGTAATTGGAACAAAACCTGTTGATAACGAAAGGATTACCTCCGTGAGCACGCCAGATCAAGAGATGCCACTTGCAGTGCTCCTTTTCCACGCCGCAATGCAGCGCCGTATGTCATTGGCCGATTTTGCAGCGAACTTACACCTGAGTGTGGCGACATTGCGCTCGTACCTGTTTGAGGCAGGAAAACGTTCGCGAATTCGCAACAAAACCGTCGAGCAAATTGCTAAAGTGTTGCATATGTCGCCCGACGAGGTGCG
Organism: Chloroflexus sp.; assembly: GCA_017743535.1. Classification (GTDB taxonomy): domain Bacteria; phylum Chloroflexota; class Chloroflexia; order Chloroflexales; family Chloroflexaceae; genus Chloroflexus. The sequence goes on along the minus strand of JAGHYT010000155.1, from coordinate 5,573 downwards.
GGAGCGGGCTGAGTTGTTACCGTGTGGGGGGCAGACGTTTAGTGAATGGCTAAAACAGCAAATGCAAGGGCGTTTTACACGGGCAAGGTTGTGTGCAGAGACCAAAATTAGCGATAGTGCCATGAAAAATTATCTCAACGGTCACACCACGCCCGATCCTGATAATGCGATGAAGCTGGCTGAGGTTCTCGGCGCCGATCCACTGGAAATGGCTCGTTTGATTGTGGCTACCGAATTGAGCCAGCGCGGTGTGACGTTACCACCACCGCCGCCAACTACAGTCGCCGCAGAGGTTTCGCCAGCGCCCGCTCAGCCGGTTGAAGCGAAAGTGAGTGCATCCGCACCGGTTAGCGAAGCGCCTGCAACACCGCCTGCCGACGGTCTCAATGCCGAGGCGATCATTACCGCCTACAGCGAGCAGCGGTTACTGAACCTGTGGCGTCGGCTCCATCCACAGGGGCGACGGGCAACACTGACATATATTGCGTCGTTGCTGGCGGAAGAGTTGTTGTAATCGTGCACTCCTGGATGGTGTACTATCCGGTAGGGGCAACAGTGAGAGCATGATCAAAAACCTGGGCTGTTGATGATTCTCGACCATGACATCTCCTAATGGTCAGGGAAACGGTGGCGGGCAACGCATGCGTCTCCGCGACGCGCTAGAACAGGGTGGCAACGAGTTCAGCGTCGGTGCTGCGGCGCACGCCTGGCGCCCCTTACCTTCCCCCTGCCCCCTTCCTCTCCCCACGTGGGAGAGGAAGGGGGAACATGTGGCGTGGGGTGAACGTCGCTCACCCAACCCGTTACGCGCAGTGCCTGGCGCTGCCCGCTCGGTAGAGGGAACGTGCGGCGGATGGAGGAACAAAGCGTTGGCCCACCAACGCAGTGGTTGTCCGGATACGGTACATTCCCAATAAGAAATCCGGGTTTTTGATCAGGCTAAGAAGAACCGTCTATGATAGTGTGAACATCGGGGAGCAATTATCCCATCCGTTCACCGCCTTCCGCGCTGGCACATTCGGTTGTCCGCATGCTGCGTGGTTTCCGGCGCCTCCGTGCACGTCGTGATGAAGCCTGCCAGCACGTCACGCAATGACCTGGGTGCGCGGGCCTCTGGCCCGCGTTGGGTGGTGGGTGACGGGAACGCATCGGCTGGCGCATCAGCACCCCAGTACCCCCTGCCTGCGCGGGGAATGAAACCCGCCCTTGCCATACGCTGACGGGCACCATCGGTGCACCAACGCGGGGTGTGGTCACAGACGACGGTCGGAACCGGACGCTGCTGCTGCTGTGTTCGTTTCGCTTCTCCCTCCCCTCGCTCCGCACCGCTGCGCGGGCGGATGCACCGGTTGCCAAGCTGGACACGGCGGAACACCGCGTTTCCCGTGCGGAAGGATAACGGTGAGGAGCATCATACACGGGGTGCACAAACAACATTGGTATGAGAAGTGATGAGGTGGGGGCGGGTGGGGAACCCGCTCCTTCCGCTGTATTGGGGGGCTGTTTGCTGAGAGCGCGGGCCTGCATCAGTTTACCCGGATGCGTGAGTCGCTGGCTCGCGTTGTCTAACTCGCCTCAGTTTGCTTGGGAGTGCGGGCCAGCTTGCCTGCATCAGTTCGTTCGGGTACGTGCGGGCCACTGGCCCGTGTTGTGCAATAATTTTGGGGCAAGACACCGCACTTGGCGGGTGTGGAACCGTCCTCTCCCTACTCACTCCTCCCCTCCCCGCGCAGGAGAAACCTCGGAAAACCCCGTTGCTGCGATCGTCGTAACGAGCGCATTGGTTGCTCCGGCAGCTCGTAACGCCGCCGCAATGTCCGGTGCACGGTCGGGTGTGGTGAGGGCGATCATCACGCCACCCCAACCGCCACCGGCTAGCTTGGCGCCCAAGGCGCCGGCCGCTCGCGCCGCCGCTGTCAGTCGATCTAGCTCCGTTGAAGAGACACCAATCTCGCGCAATAATTCGTGGTTCGTATTTAGTAAGTGACCCAACGTAGGAACATCACCCTGGGCTAACGCAGCGCGTGCCGCAACAACTAGAGTGGCAACCTGATCAAAGAGGGCTTCGTAACGTACCGGATCGGCTTGCCAACGCTCACGGACGGCGCCAACAGGCAGGCGGGTTGGGCTACGGATACCGGTGTCACCTACGACTAGTGTCAGTGGTACGCTAATGAAGACTGGCTCGATCAGCGGCGGCAGGTCAGGACGACGTTGAAACCAGATTGGTTGTTCAAATGCAACTACCGTATTGTCAATACCGCTGGGTGTCCCATGATAGCCGCGTTCACTCTCGTAAACCAGCTCGGCGATCATCGCTGGCGGGAGTGTCTGCCCTCGCAAGGCCAGTAGCTCTCGCACAATTGCAGTGGCAATCGCCGCACCACTTCCCATCCCGCTGGCGATAGGGATTGCCGAGCGGATGGTAATCTCAATCTGTGGCGAGATACCAAACCGTTCAATCAACGTCTTGACCAGACCGCTCAATGGTTCATCTGGTCGCTCAGCAATCGACCACCGCCCACCGAGATCAGGCGCGTTAATCATCGGCCCGTTCACAGCAGGGTTCGAGGTTACTGTTGCTGTCGCCCGAATGTCGGCCAGCGGTAGGGCAATCGCCGGCCGACCATAGACGACCGCATGTTCTCCACAGAGAATGAGCTTGGCTGGCGCTGTTGCCATAGATCAACTGCGAATGGTAGCGCCCAATTCGCGCTCGAGGCTGGAAATAATCTTCTTGCGAATCTTCGCCAGTGTCTCATCGAGCAGGGTGCGGTCGGGCGCCCGGAAGGTAAGGTGATAAGTCAGACTGCGTTTTCCGGAGCCTACTTGCGGTCCGCTGTACCGGTCGAACAGGATCAGACTCTCAAGGTATTCACCGGCACTCCGTTGGATGACCGCTCGAATCTGGGCCTCGGGAATGGTTTCATCGGCCACAATCGAGAGGTCTTGGGTACTGGCCGGGAACCGTGAAATGGGACGATACACTGCCTGACCGGCGTGAACAAAGAGCGTTTCCAGGTCGATTTCGGCCAACAGAATGCGTGGGACGTTCACCTCTATACGAGCGCGCACCTGGGGATGCGCTTCGCCAAGCACCCCGACCGGTTGCTGTTCAAGCACTCGGCCACGTGGATCGCGTTCGACCGCCAGCATCAGAGTTGCCGAACGCCCCGGATGAAAACGCTCGTCGTCGGTCAGTGGCACAAAACTCAGGCGATCAGCCAGGCCCAACCGCTCACCGAGCAGTTCGACAATGCCCTTTAAATCGTAGAAATCGCGGTCGGTATGTAACCAGCTCTCAGCCTGGCGTGGGCCGGCCATTGCGATTGCTAGCCGTCGGGGTTCGTCGGGCAGCCAGCGATCATCTTTTCCTGGCTGCGCCAGCGGGAGATAAACACGTCCAATCTCGAAAACAGTTGAACGCTCACGTTCACGAAGATTCATTGCCAGTGCTGCGGCGAGCGAGGGCAACAGTGAGCGGCGCATGTAGACGTGTTCGGGGGTACTGGGATTGCTCAGCTTGAGGTAGCGCTCGGGAACCGCCTCAGATGGCTGTACCTTAGCCACCAACGCCATATCAATAAGCGAATACGTGATTAGCTCGGTAAGTCCGGCCCCAACCATCAGATCGCGCACCTGTTCTTCTAGCTCGATAGCACGGGGGGTTGCCGGTGGCGGTAATTCATCGGCCAGGCGGGTCGTCGGAATGCGATCATAGCCGTACACGCGGGCGATCTCTTCGCACAAATCGGCAATCATCGTCACATCTTGCCGGAATGAAGGCACCTCAACCCGCACAATCGGCTCGGTTGCCAGCATGGCAAAATCACCAACCGTTGTATTCCCGATAATCGTACATTTAAAACCGAGTCGGCGCAGAATATCGGCAATCGTGTGACTGTCGAGGTGAAGACCGAGCAACCGGCGAACCTCAGCGGGCGGTAAATCAATAGTGATGGGTTGCCACGGCCGTGAGTAGACATCGATGAAATCAGCGGCAATCGTTGCACCGGCGTAGAGCCGCATCAGTTCCAGACAACGCCGGAGCGCGATCGGTGGCAACTCGTAATCAACCCCGCGTTCAAAGCGTCGCGATGCTTCGCTAGGTAACTTAAATCCCCGCGCCGTGCGACGAATCTGCACTGGTTCCCAAATAGCGGCCTCTAACAATACATTTGTAGTCGTCTCGCGTACTTCTGAACTTGCTCCCCCCATCACACCGGCAATTGCCAGTGGGCCGGTCTCATCACAGACCATGAGTGGCGGATGGGTCAGACCACTCTCAGGGCCAGGGGTCAAGTCGCGATCACGATCATCGAGGGTAGTCAGCCGCTCACCGGGTTTGGCCAGTCGTACAATCAGATGGCGATTGACAACCCGATCAGCATCGAATGCATGTGTCGGTTGCCCCCACTCTAGCATCACATAGTTGGAAATGTCGACAATGTTGTTAATCGGACGCATGCCCGCGTTGATCAGACGGCGCTGCATCCAGAAGGGCGAGGGGCCGATCTTGACTCCTTCGGCCAGACCGACCATGAAGCGCGGGCAGAGATCGGGTTCGTGCACTGTCACATTTGCTCGCCCAATAATCGATGGGCCGGTAGCAATGACTTGTGGGTCAGGCAGTGTCAGTGGGGCGCCGGTCAGAGCAGCAACTTCGCGGGCCACACCAACAATCGAAAGGCAGCGGGCAAAATTGGGAGTGAGATCAATTTCTAGCACCACCTCACCCAAGTAATCGCGCAACGGCATGCCAACCGGTGCATCGTCGGGCAGGATCAAAATACCCTCGTGATCTTCACTCAGACCAAGCTCTTTTTCTGAACAGAGCATGGCATCACTCATCACCCCACGCACCGGGCGACCCTTCAACCTGGTAATGACCCATCCCTCTGCGTGGCCATCGTACAACTGCGCACCTTCGCGAGCAAAAACTGCTTTCAACGGATGCGGTAACCGTCCTTGATCGCGGTACGGGAAGAGATTCGGAGCACCGGTCACCACTGTATGCGGCTGATCGGCGCCGTAATCGACATCGGCCAGAACGAGCCGGTCGGCGTTCGGATGCGAACGCACCTCAAGCACATTAGCAACGACAATCAGCTCAGGGTCCCAGGGCAGCGGTGCGCCTTCAACGCCGATCCGATGAATCTGCGCTACTTCCATCCCGCCGAACGTAAGGCGACGGGCTAACTCTTCAACCGGCAGGTCGATGCGGACAAATTCGCGTAACCAGGATAACGGAACTCTCATACGATCCTCAAATATGGCAATCTGGCTGCTGCGATTGTAGCGATGGCTTTGCTTACTGTCAAGAAGAAAAAAACCAGGTTTCGCATTGTGCTCATAACACCATCGCGTAAGGGCGGTTCGCGAACCGCACCTACGCCATTGGCGAATATAGGTTTAGTCGCGTTTTCAAGCCGCCGATAGTCCTTTCCAAACCGAGACCACGTTTGAGCGCCAATAGGAACCACGTTGGTCATTCGGCAATTAACACGTGGCTATGCCGTACCCCTGATTGCACCGGGGCGGGGCGATGGGGATGATGGCAGGCACAGTGGGGC
>JAGHYT010000154.1:0-8762 GCA_017743535.1 Chloroflexus sp. | reverse complement strand
CCCCGAGATCGTCATGGCTGTTGCGCTGCTGGCATTCTCGGCGATTGCGTTCGATGTGATCAAGCTGGTCACCGGTGAAACACTGCGCCGTAATCTTGCAACCGTCACTATCGGCCACATCGCATTTAGCATCTCTTTCGTCGTGGTGGTTGTTCGCACCAGTCTTAAGAACTTTGATCGGCGATTGGAAGAAGCTGCTGCCGATCTCGGCGCTAATAGCTGGAACGTCTTCTGGCGCATCACGTTTCCATTGATTTTGCCCGGTATTATCGGTGGCGCCTTACTTGCCTTCACGCTCTCTCTGGATGATTTCATTATCTCGTTATTCCTCTCTGGGCCAGGTACATCACTGTTACCGGTCGAAGTGTATAATCGGGTGCGACGTGCGGTAACGCCGGAAATTAACGCGATCTCAACCCTGATGCTGCTCTTGTCGATGGTGCTGGTCGCACTGTCACAACTATTGCAGCGACGTCGATAGTCAGGAATCGCAGTAGCGAGGGAGGTCAAAATGCAGATGCTCCGAAGCGTGTTGCTGGTAATGCTGCTGGTACTAACCGCGTGTGGCGGCGGTGGTGCTGCAACCAGCCCAGGGAACGAGTACGGTACTGGCGGGGGCGACAGTGGATCAACCACGACTGATGGGGTTGATCGCAGTAAGCTCGCGAGTAAGCTCTACTTCTACAATTGGTCGGATTACATCGACCCTGCTATTCTCGAACAATTCAAAGCTGAATACGGGGTCGAAGTGGTCGTTGATACTTACGATAGTAACGAGGATATGCTGGCGAAGATACGTGCTGGCAATTCAGGATACGATATTGTCGTACCTTCTGACTATGCGGTGCAGATTATGATCGCCGAAGGGCTGGCTGTACCAATTGATAAGTCACTCCTCTCGAATATAGTCCATCTCGATCCGAATCTGCTCGATCAATACTTCGATAAAGGCAATGTCTATTCAGTTCCGTATATGTACGGTATCACCGGTATTGCCTACAACACGAAGTTCTTCCCGAATGGGATTGATAGCTGGGCGGCTATTTTTGAACCCGACCAGATCGCCCAATTTGCCGGAAAGTTTAGTATGCTCGATGACGCTCGGGAAACGCCGGGCGCTGCTCTGCGCTATATCGGTCAATCCCTCAACTCAACTGATCCGGCAGCATTGGCACGGGTGAAAGAGATTCTGTTGGCGCAGAAGCCGTACCTTGCCGCCTATAACAGTTCTGACGTCAATCGCAAGCTAGCCAGTGAAGAGTATGTGATGGCTCATGCCTGGAGCGGTACGGCAATGCAGGCGCGCAATGGGCTAGGCGATGAGTTCAGTGGTAATCCGAACATTGCCTTCGTGATTCCGAAAGAGGGTGGTATGATCTGGATGGATAATCTTGTTATCCTGAAAGATTCACCCAATGCCTATACTGCACACGTCTTCATCAATTTTCTAATGCGTCCAGAAGTTTCAGCTCAGAATACTGAATATATCGGTTACCTGACACCGAACAAAGATGCGCTTGAATTAATCTCGCCGGAAGTGCGTGAGCTGTACGCGCAGGGATTTGCACCCGACGAAGCGATGTATCAGCGTCTCGAATGGGCAGTGCGCAATGAGGGCTCAACGGCCTTCGATGATCTGTGGACGGAGATCAAGAGCAGGTAGCGACGACACCCGTGAGTACTATGTCGGAGCGCATCCGTGCGCTCCGACAATCCCCATATTAGATCATCACGTCTGGGGATCAGGGTGCATCCTGTTCATCCAGTTGCCTGCCGCCGTTTCAATTCGTAGCGAATCAGACCGGCTACACTCATTTGGGTCCAGCTTCGGGCAACGACCCCGGCTGGCCCGTCTTCCGGGTAGGGAACCCAGCGGGCTGCCAGTGCTGCTATATCAGGATCGCCATCCGCCAATGCCCGATTGACCAGTTCAACCAGCTCCTCAAGTCGTTCAGCGGCCCGATCAAGCTGATAGGTCACGTCGTCGTGAGGCCCGTAGTGCGTAAGATAAATCCGGGGGAGATTGAGCGTGCGTAATCTGGCAATGGTCGTGCGATGCGCTTCAAGATCATAGGTGGGTACCGGTGTAACCGGGAAAGCTAGGCCCCAGCGATCCATTGCCAATCCGGCGGCATCACCGATGAACAAACCGCCGCTCTTGTGGTCGAGGTAGGAAAGGTGATCGGGCGAATGGCCGGGCGTTGCAATAGCCGTCAGGACAACATCACGCCCTAAATCCAGGTAAAGCTGTTCGGCAGGTCGGATGCGCTCGGCAGGAATAGGTAATAGTTCACCGTGCAGTGGCCAGGCCTCCTCTCCAACCGCTCGTCGCACGCTGGCCATCAGTTTAGTCGGATTCACCAGGTGTTCGGCTACACTGCTGTTGATGTAGACAAACGCATTTGGCAATGCCGCTGCCAGATGTCCTGAACCACCTGCGTGATCCATGTGGATGTGGGTGCAGAGAATGTGTCGAACGGCGGCGCGGTCGATGCCCAGCGCATCCAACCCTGCCAGTGTTTGTGGTACGGTCAGTGCCGTACCAGTTTCGATCAGAGCGATCTCCTCACCAGTTACGACGTAGGTCACACCGACGCCGGGTAGCCCTAGCAATTCATGGTCAATGGCCCAAATGTGACTATCGACTGCAAAAATCTCCATCCTTCTCCTTCTCCCTCGCTGGCTGAAATGAAGACAATCCGAGACGATTTCCTACTTCACGACAGGTAAAGCAGAGTCGCCAGGTTGTCAGAGCGTCACCTAATTTCGCCGACGTCGCCGACGCCTGACATCATTGCCAGCTTTCGCGGACGAATCCGGTGGTGCAGTTTTCGCTGGCGGGGTCGGCGTGGTGGCCCTCGGTGGCTGAGATGGTGCTGGTTTGGCCGCCTTATTGACGGTAGTCGCTGTTTCTTTGTCTTGCTGATCACCCTGGCGACGGCCACGCGGCTTTGGTGTTGTCTTCGGCTCTGAAACCCGCTTTGATTCTACAGCGGGCGGTAACACAGGAGTAGGTAACACATGAGGAGATGGTGGTAGCTGAGGTAAATCATCGTCTTCCAGCAGACTCAGATCATCATTCCAATCAAAAGTATCAATCTCATCACGGAGCAGGCGCTGCTCACCACGTTCGGGCTTCAAGGTCGAAGCGGGTGTAATCCCTTCAGCAGCACGGGCACGGGCCAACGCAACCACCTGCTCGGTGGCAATCGTGATTTGCGGGATGTCGTAGGTTTCAATCATTCCACTGCTAGCCAGTTGTACCAACACCTGCTGTTTCAGCACATGTTGACCAATGACCTCACCCGGCCCATCTGGGGTCATGACCCATGTCCCGCGCTTGGGTAACTGGGCGCGCATTTCGATATACTGCTCATGCTCGTAGGAAAGGCAACAAAGCAGGCGTCCACAGACACCGCTAATCTTGCTCGGATTGAGTGGCAGGTCTTGATCTTTCGCCATCTTGATTGTGACCCGTGCGTAATCGGGTAAGAAAGCGGTGCAGCAGAGAATACGACCGCATGGTCCGATGCCACCAAGCATTTTGGCTTCATCACGTGGCCCGATCTGGCGTAATTCAATACGGGTCTTGAACATGCGTGCCAGATCACGCACTAATTGGCGAAAATCGACGCGCTGATCGGCGGTAAAGTAGAAGGTCAGGCGTGAGCCGTCAAACGAGTATTCGGCCTTTACCAGCTTCATTGGCAAGCCGTGCTCTTTCACCTTTTCGGCGCAGCGGGCCAGGGCCTCAGCGTGATACTGTTGCAGTTCGGCCATCCGTGCCAGATCGCTTAGCTCGGCTCGACGCACTACTGGCTTCAGTTCACCGATGATTTCTTCATTACTGACTTCGCGGCGCTCAAAAGCTACTTTAGCCAGTTCCTGTCCTCGTACTGTTTCGACTATCACTTGATCGCCGACACGTAGATCGAGATCTCTTGGATCAAAATAGTATACTTTTCCACTGTCTTTGAAGCGAATACCAACGACAACCGGCATAGTGTATCTTTCCTTAAGGAATGTCTTTCATTCCTATAATCGTGGTAGTAGTGCACTTGCTGCACAATTATGGCCCGGTATAGGCAATCGTTGCCTGTCCACCTGGTTTAGATCGTCGTCCTAGCACTTTATAAGCACGAACCCGTTGCTGCTTCCCCTTCAATTGCAGCTCACCCATCTCTTGCAGTTCAAACTGGTCACTAACCAGACGTGCCGTATCTTCACCGATAAACACGGTTCCCGGTTCGGCGGCTGATTCCAGGCGCGATGCTGTGTTGACCGTATCGCCGATGGCCGTGTACTCTAGCCGATGACGGGTACCAAAAAAGCCGGTAAACGCCGGGCCGGTATTCACCCCAATCCGAATGGTAAAGGCTTTATCAGGATCAAGTTTGCGTACCAGTCGTTGTTGCGCCTGTTGCATTTCAACCGCCGCTGACACTGCACGGAACGCATGTTGTTCATCGAGCGGATCTTCCGGTAACCGTGGTGCACCGAAGATCGCCATAATGCCATCGCCGATATACTTATCAACCGTGCCATTGTAACGGAAAATGACATCGGTCATTTCATGTAAGTACTCGTTGAGCAAATCTTGCACTTCACGCGGCGACAGACGTTCAGAGAGGGCCGTAAAGCCTTTAACATCGGCAAAGAGAACGGTGACGATCTGCTCTTGCGCTTCCCAGAGTTTCCCGTGCTGGGCGACGTAACGAGCCAGGGCCTGGGCAACATTTGGCGAGAGGAAACGCTCGAGATTCTGCCGCACCTGACCCTGTACTCGCAATTCTTCGGTCAGACGGGCGCGCTCGATGGCAACGGCAGCCAGATTCGCGATAGCTACAACCATATCACGGTCGCGTACGGAAAACTGTTCACGGCCAGGCGAATCGAGCAAGATCACCCCAATCGCTCCGCCCTGGGTCAGCAACGGCGCACAAATAGCTGAACGGATGTTAGCGGCAATAATGCTCTTTGAACCGGCAAACTCGATCCGGGCATCGTGGGTCAGAACAGCTTCACCGCGTTCTATCGCTTTGCGCACAATACTCCCGGCAATCGCCACGTCACCGAGGCCGGGTGGGAAGATGACACGGGGAACCAGTTCATCGCCCTTTCGCAAGAGTAAAAAGCCACGCTGCGCGGGAACTAAGCGGATGATCTCTTCCATCACCAGATCGAGGAGTTCGCGGTAGTCTAGTGCCTGATTGATCCGCATACTGATCTGGTAAAAGGCCTGAAGGTCAGATGGTTGCAACTGCAACTCATGAGCTGCTACCACTCGTGATTCCGACGTTACCGGAAAATAGCGGTTATCGTCAAGAACAACACTTTGCGCAGCGCGGTCTTCGTAAATCAGCTCGAATGGGCCGATGCCGATCACATCACCATCGTTCAGTTGCTCTTCTTTTACCCGCAGCCGGTTAACCGTTACGCCGTTACGGCTGTTGAGGTCGATCACCCAGGCGCGATGACCACGCAGTTCGATCCGGGCATGCTTGCGCGAGACAATCGCGTGGTTGAGCACTATCTCGTTATCGAGCTGCCGGCCAATAGTCAGGCCGCGCTCGGTGATCGGGAAGGTATGCTGTTCACCCTGAATGGTGACCGTAACCCGCGCCATTCGTTCTACTCCAGCCTCTCTCGTAATCTGGCGGACAATCTTGCCAGGTAGCGATTACTGCTCTTCTTCAACATCACCCCAAATGAATTCGGCGATATGGGCTGGAACGGTAATCGACAGACCTGGCCGCTGCAATGTGACACCGATGGGAGTAGCGTTGTCTGCTATGGTGAAGCGTGCGCCAGGTACCAAACCGTTGGCTTCGAGAAAGGCTACAATTGGTGTCTCTTCCTCGGCCTCTTCGGCGATCCGCCTGATCGTAAAGACCTGACCAGCCTTCGTTGTATCGAGACGGATTTGACCGGCATACCCTTCATTCTGACCAGGGATCGGATTACCGTGCGGACATGTTGTTGCCTGGCCGACCAGCGCCATGATCCGTTCTTCCATCACCGGTGAAAGGGCGTGTTCAAGGCGAACTGCCTCCTCGTGAATCAGGTGCCAGGGTAATCCCATGACATCAACGAGGAATCGCTCTAATATTCGATGGCGGCGAACCATCGCTTCGGCTAATTGCAGGCCGCTCGGTGTGAGCGTGATTTCACCGTGTGCGTTACGCTCGATAAAGCCCTTTTCAAGTAAGCGGGTAACGATATGAGTCACCGTTGGTGGTTGAACCTTCATCCAGCGTGCCAGGCGGGCCGCGATCACCGGCTCGTTGCGCGACGCAAGATAATAGATGACTTCAAGATATTCCCGCTCTTTTGCGGTCGGCTCGCCAGCAGTACTGATGTGGCGGCGACGCAAGGTGGTGGTCGATTGCGAAGTACTCACACCTGCCTCCTTTTCGTCAGCAGTGTCGTTCTGACGCCAGCTCAACAGCGGCACGATCCACAATGTTGGCCGGGATTGAACGGATAAATAATACGCTGTTTTCCATTATAGCAGACGCAAAAGGCTTGCGACAGAGTGGTATACTGAAGTTGTCCAGTTTTGGCGCACATAAAGAAAGGGGCCTGAGATGAGTTCAGCCAAGACACTTGTCGACTTGATCCGCGAGAAGACGGGCGTAAGCGCCGAGCAGGCGCAGCAGGCGATTGATGTGGTGGTTGGCTTTTTGAAGGAGAAGCTACCCGAACCAATTGCTGCTCAGGTCGATACGGTGCTCAAGAGTGATGTCAGTGCGATTGCCGATCAGATCGATGCCGCCAAAACGATGTTAGGTGGATTGTTTGGGGGTAAGAAGGATTAATCAGAGGAATGTCTGACTTCCTCTTCCTTTCCCCTTAAGTCGGAGAGGAAGAGGATGGAATGTTGAGTTTCTGTAAATTGCTTTATCTATTTTTACGTGATTAACAATCAGTTTTTGGTATTTATTCGGTAAATAGTAAGGCGGATGATTCTACTTATCATGTGTTACAGGTTTCTGAGGAATTCACATGAGTGTACTTGTTTTCATCGGAATAGTATTATTAATCTTGTCTGTTCCCTTCTTGTTTGTAGCTCGCGCAAATGCCAAGTTGCTACACAGGCTTAATACAGTAGAAACATACGATGCAGCTACGTTAGACGAAATCCATCGTCGCATTACCACATCGCTGGGAGCAAGTTACTTTATTCGACCTTGTGAAGTCACCGGTATTATTGAGTGCGACACTCCTTTGATTGGTCCTGTCTCCGGTAGAGCATTTGTTGCGTACAAGTACAATGTTTACGAAGAGGGAGGAAGTCACAACGAGAGATGACGAAGGTCGTGAATCTACTACCACCGAGCGGCGTAGTACGTCAATTGAATCGGAAGAACGGTGCATACCGTTTTTTGTCCGTGATGATACCGGTAGGGTACTAGTATTACCGGATGGTGCAACTATTGATCTCATTGAAACGGTGAACCGTTTTGTCACAACACCGCAGTCACCGTCGTGGACGAGTTCCATCAATACGCTTGGGTGGCGTCAGATAGAGCGAGGTCTTGACGTTGGGACGCACGTGTTCGTGTCTGGAGTCGCAATTGACCACGATGGAAAACCTGCTGTTGCCAGCTACACACCTTATGGAAAGCAACCGCTCTTGATTAGTCGCAAGAGCGAGCAAGAATTAGTTGCTTCAGCAGCATTTTGGGCACGTAGTATGAGTTTTGCTGCTGTTGCCAGTGCGGTAATTGGGATGGCGCTTATCGTCGGTAGCTTTCTGATGGGTTGGTAGTGGTCTGTTCTCGACCTATCAGTTTGAATAAACGTACTGGCATTCAGGCATCTGGCTTCACCAGCACATACTGGCTTTCAGATCGGATGAAATCTACGACCACATAGTTCGCTGCGAAAGCTGCTTCAGCACAGGCCCGCACGTGATAGCGCCACGCCTGCGCTGCTGATGGATCATGCTGTTGGAGCTTAGCAAAGTCAGAAGGAATACGCAATCGCAGTATCGGCGCACCGGTGATGTGCGGTGGCGCGTCGAGTGAAGGATTGATCAGCGGCGCTGTGGCAATCAGCTCGGCTGCGGGACGAGTTATTGGCGATTGTACCAGCCACCATTCAACTTGGAAACGATCACTCGGTAGGATACCATCGACCAACTCTGGCTCAGGGCCATAGACATTTCGCAAATAGGTGCGGCAGATCGCACCGAGTTTGTGAATATTAAAATGGGCGTTGCGCGCCAGTAATGGATCGAACGTCCACGTCATCAATTCAAGGTCTTGCGCTAAGGCAAACTCCCGTTGTGCCCGTTTGAGTCGTTCACCGACCCGAGAATCGCGCAGATCGGGACGAACTGCCGCCATATGCGAGGCATGCTTGAGCCGACCATCAGCAGTACGGGCAAGAAAGCCAAAGACGAACCCGACCAGCTCTTGACCGATAAATGCTCCTAGCACCAGCCCGCCGTTGCGTTGCACGGTGGTCAATACGTTCAAAGGGACGACAAATTCATCTCCCCAAACCAGTTTCTGTAGTTGTTCACACGCTCGATATTCGGCATAGGTTTCGATTGGTCGGATGTCAATGTGCATGATACCCTCGCGATTGCATTCACGGCTACAGCATCGGAGCAGCAACGGGTGCGACAACGAAACGTTCTGGGTCTATTATACGCGGCCGCTTCAATCCGTTTGTCAGTGTACAGCTACGTTGTAGGACTTTCAACGTTCTTTTCCTACACAGATAGGATAGAGGGGTAGGGCGGGTTTGGAACT
>JAGHYT010000153.1:0-8806 GCA_017743535.1 Chloroflexus sp. | reverse complement strand
GTCTTCGGCGCAGTAGAGCTGAAAGCGTTAAACGTCTGCAACGCATCGCCGGTGAAGAAGTTAGAAACAACAGCGATCGTTCCAGTAGAGGTTACGACCGCCGAACCAAACCAGTTATTTGGCACTGCGGCACCGCAAGGTGGATTGGAACCAGGAGCAAGATCGCAGGTATACGATGCACCCGGTGCAATGCTGGGAGAGGAAAAGGTGTAAGGTCCGCCAGCTCCGTTCAGGGTGAAATTAGCGGTAACTGCTGAGCTACCTGTGTTCTGGACAATAATTTGGGAGTTGCCTGTGCCACTAGCAGTGCCGAGTTGCTTCGCCACCAGAGGGACGAAGAACGAGGAGTCTCCTGTAGAAATCCCTGCATAGGCGCCACTACTTGTCGGACTCTGACCACGAGCCAGGATCTGGACAACTGCACCAAGAGGTTGATTGGCCATAACCATCACCGAGCCCGACCCACTTGTCAGATTGGGATTGCCAGGATTCCCCGGAGGATCATACTGACGGAAGATTGCCTGCCCGCCGTTACCAGGGATGGTGAAATTCTCGCTACCCCAGGACGACCCATCCGGCTTGATATAACTGATTGTTCCGGTAGCGTCCCCGCTCCCTAGATTGACCAACGTAAAGTTTGTCGTCAGTTGCTTGGTCGTAGACTGTGCCAGACTGGATGCGCTGGCGACTAAGGCAAGCGCCACAGCCAGCACAATTGCCGATACGATCCGCGTTTTGCTTCGCATGTCGGTTCTCCTGAACGATAGAGATAAAACATAACACGTACGCTTTATATCAGGAAGAGTCGAAGGAATCAATACCACAAGCGGGTGATTAGCTCCCTTCAGAAGCCCTCCATCGGACGTAGACGTGGAGCGCCAGGCCAACCAGCAGCCATTCAACCTCGGCCAGGATCACGACGAGCCGGGAGGCGACTGCCACAAGACCTGCCTGCCAAGGGAGCAGACCGAACTGGCTGGACAGGAGCGTTGCGAGGGTCAACTCTCGCACGCCAATCCCGGCTGGCACTGCAATAGCGATGAACCCGATGAGCCAGGCCGCGCTCATGACGAATACCGCTCCCGGCAGATCCACGAGGGGAGCGAACAGGACTGCCTGGCTGACAAAGTAGATGGAACTCCCGTGGAGAACCCACAGGATGATGTAGAGCACGACAACTGCACTCCAGACATGGAATGGGGCGGAATCTCTGCTATGCGGGTTACTTCCATCCCGCCGCTGTCCAAACCAGAATACCAGACGTGGTAAGCCTAGCCAGGTGAATATGAGCATCCCTGCGGAGGCCAGACCAAGCGCTAGGCCGCCCAATCCCTCTATGCGAAGAGAAAGCCACCCACCGGCAACGGCGATTGCCGTCAACACAAGCGCTAGAGTTTCAAGAACGGAAACCAGGGCCGAGTCGGTATAGTTGATGCCGCAATACTGCTTCAGCCATTCGCTTCGGCTCCAGTACCCCCAGACACTTCCTGGAATGTAACGGGGGAGAAAAGAAAGAAAGTACCCCCGTACTGTGAGACTCAGTCCTGGAGAAATCCCCCGATACCGCATAATTAGGCTCCAGGAGAGCATCTGAACAAAATAAGCGACCGTGACGAATGACAGAGCGACCCACAGCCACGCCGGCTGGGAAAGATGGAGCCTTCCCTGGACTGTTGCCGCATAGATCTCCCATACCTGTTGCAAGAATAACGCGCCCCCCAGAGTCAATCCGATTGCAAAGAGCAGCTTTCGCCACGACATATCCCTCTCCCTCACGATGATCAGGCGCTCAAGCGCCCCCAATGTTGCTGACGAATGGAGGAGGGCATCGTTACTCAATGAACATGCAACAGCAAACCAAAAAACTATTACTCCAGAGGTTTGCGGAGGATCCAGTTGAAGTTGGGGAAAAGGGGCAACAAGGCGCTCCAGATCCCTTCTGGCAAACGCAGCAGAAACCTCCCGACTTTCCCACACCTGGGCAGGTACCATTGCCTCAGGATGTCAATAGAAATATCCCGAATAACGAAGCAGGCCGCCAGTCGACGAAGCCCCCACAGGTGACGTAACCGTTCGTAGTACGACGTTCCCCGTCCGCTCATCCGTAAGTAGAATGATGCGAAGCGATCAGGGAGCCAGTGGAGAAACGGCAAAAAGTAGTGCGGCTCAATCGGGAACAGCCAGTTCGGACCGCTAAAGAAAACAAAGCCGCCGGGCTTCAGAACACGGTAGATCTCCTCGAACATCTTCTCGTCGTCAGGAACGTGCTCATAGACCTGGGCGCAAATGACAACATCGATCACGCCGTCGTCGAAAGGAAGACTCATCGCGTCTCCCCGCACAAACTGAACCCGTGCCCGCGCTGCCTCGTCCACAGCCTGGAGGGCGACTGCGTCATACTCCAACCCCACTGTGACGCTGAAGAGCGATGCCAGGGCAGCGGTGATCATGCCTGATGAGCACCCCACATCCAGACACACGGCAGAGGAAGAAATATGCTCGACGTACCGGGTCAGCGCCCAGATGATCTTCGCCGCCTTTTCCTGCCGACTGGATGGGTCGCGCACACGCTGCGACAGGGTGTAGAAATTCGTCTGGTATGATCGCCTCATAACCGTGCTACGTTTCAGGCGCTCAACGTGCTTTCCGGGCGACTCCCACATACCCTAAGGCAAAGAAGTCCGAGGTCTTAAGCGCCCTGTCCATCCTGTAGAGCCAATACGTGATAAGCCACTTGTTCAAGAACCAGATAGCCTGACGCACCCCCCACACGGGCCACCCGACGCTCAGCAACAGGGTCGAGACCTGATGACCCAGGAAAGCAATGATCCCCCCCTTCGCCTGGATTCCCAGCACCTCGAAGCCCGCTTCCTCAAACAAGAGACGTAGCCCGTGGACAGTAAAACGGAAGTAGTCGTGGGGCTGATCGTGAAGCCGGCTAAGGTATGGAACCGAGAAGATCACAACGCCGCCGGGCTTGAGAATGCGATAAATCTCGCGAACCGCCTGGAAGGGATGCGGAATATGCTCAAGCACCTCGAAGCAGATTGCCGAGTCGTAGCTTGCCGTAAGGAGGGGCATATACTGCACATCCCCAACACACGTCACCTCGCTTGATCGGGGCCGGAGGTCTAGAGAGTGATACAGAACCTCTCGCTGAATCAGTACATCCCGGAAGGGCATTAAGCCGCACCCCAGGTCGATCACGCTCCCCTGAACATACCGGTTTATCAGCGGCATCACGGTGACGTAATGGGCATAAAAAGATGGCGAGAAGCACCACCACTCAGGTGAGCCGACCATCTCCTCCTCTATCTTCTGTCTGCTGGCGCGCAGCCACTCCCACATATCCTTACTTCCAGAGGTGTAGTCTAAAAGTGGTATCGCCTCGGCCTGCAGATAGTGTGATACTCCCATCCGACTGGGACACTGTATCGGACACGATGCCTGCCAAACTGCCACAGAATGTCACCTGCCACCCGCCACCAAATTCGCCGCGAATCTATGTCGTCTGCCGGAAGCATCAACTCATCAAAGAACGGTGCTTCCATGAAGTGCTAGTCACTGCGATGCAATCGTCGTGCAATCCCGACTCATAATCTGCCCGGTGCCGTTCACAAGCCGTCACTGGTCAACATCAGTCCTGGCGGGTGCTGAATGGTGGGCGTGAACGCATACCCTTCGTCCAACACGCGACCACTAACTCAATCAGGCGATACAAGGCAAAAACTCTGCGAGCAAACGGATATCTGGAGTTAATCTCAATCAGAGGCGCGTCGGCTCGCAGGCAATGTGGAATAGCAGGTAAGCGGTCATCCACGAAGGCAGTACATGAAGAAAGAGTATAGATATGATTTTGCAACTTTGCAGGCGAACACTTGATCTTAACTTTGTTAAGAAGCACTGCGCGCCATTGTAGGGCGCTACCTGAGATCTGTCAAGGCGCTGGATTATTCTTCCAGGCAATGCCTGCCGCCTGTTGGAGACGCCAGGCAACCGACGCCGGATCGGGCGGCGTGTTCCCGGCGACACAATCAACGCAGATGGGTGCTGTTCTCGCGTAGTGCGATCACACCGACGCTCGTAAAGGCAGAGCGCCCAGCAGTGATTGTTCCGATGCCGGAGTCTATCTTTTGTTTACCCATACCTCCACATATTCGGGTCATATCACCGATTGATAGAGAGCGACAAACCGACCGGCAATCTCATCCCACCCATAGTGCGTTACAGCTCGTGTTCGTGCGCTCTGACTCATAGCCATCCATCGGACGGGATCACCCAGGATCTCTCGCATTCCCACAAACAACGCCTCTGAACTGGCAGGAGCGACCAGCACTCCCACGCTGGGTGTGATGACATCCCGGATCCCATCAACATGGCTGGCAACAATAGGGGTGCCACAAGCCAGGGCCTCCACAAGAACCACTCCCATTCCCTCTTCCAGGGAGGGTAGGACCAGGAGCCTGGCGCGCTGCATCCAGGACCGAATCACTTCCTGAGGTTGGAAACCGACGAAAGTCACGCGATCTCCAAGTCTCAGTTGATCGGCCAGCGCTCTCAGAAAGCCAGCCTGAGGTCCGTCTCCCACCACCACCAGACGATAATTTGGGAAATCGCCAAAGACCGCTGGCATTGCTTCGAGTAAGTACCTGACCCCCTTGCGTTCGATCAAAGAGCCTACAAACAGGATGAGGTTCTCTCGCGCTCCCTGATCGGGAGGAACAAACCGGGTTGTGTCCACACCATTGGGAATAATATGCACTCGATCCGGATCGACACCCAGTTCGACGACCCGTTCCTTGAGGGCGCGGCTCAACGCTGTGACCCGGTCACAGGAGAGCAGGACGCTGCGCGTCAACCAAGCTCCGACAGGGTGCCGGGGCACCTGGAAGATGTCGCTTCCCTGCACCGTAGCGATGATTGGCCGGTGATGAAAAGACCGCCCCAGGCAGGCGACTCCTGCAGACAGCGTCCAATGGGCATGCACCAGATCACAGGATCGCGCGCAGCGGACTGTGGCCAGCGTATGTGCAAGAAGGAATGGCAAAACCTGTATGCGCGTCATTGGATCCTTTTGCCAAGCGACAGGAAGCCCGCCTCCCGCCTTTCGCATGACTTCCCACCGTTCGGGCCACCAATATCGAGGACGAACGACTTCTATTCCATCCATGTATTCATGCGCAGGCACTCCTGGACTGTGGGCAGCGACCACACGAACGTGGATCCCTTGTCGAGCCACTGCCCGAACCAGTTCCCATATGAAGGCCCCGTCTCCATCGCCTACCCAACGAGGAAAGGCAGTCGTAACAAAGCAAACCTTCATTCGAATCTCAACCCCTTCCGGTGCATGCCTCTGCATCCGCGATTGTGATTACGATTATTCGTTGGGGAAAGGTGTACGGCTTAATATCCCACATATGCAGATTGTTCGCCGAACCTGTAAAGGTTCGGCTGAGATAAGGGCCTCTTCGTCGCTCTCGGTCGTCGATCAGGACGTTGCGATCACGTGCAATTAATGCCATCAATCACACTATCACGGAAGTCGTTCATCTAGAGGATATCTTTCAGTTTTCGCAGGCAACGCGATGGAAGACAGCATTCGCGTCTGATCGCCGCGTTGAGGATCGACGGTGAAGAAGGTCTGTCTGGTCATCAGTTGTAATGCGTTTTGTGCAACCGTCGAAGGCGGGCTCATTCCGGAAACGCGCTATCGCCAGACCGAACGCCATAATCATAGCTTAACCGGCGCAAGCGCGGATACAACGAACCACTCTTGAGTGCAAACCACATCCAGCTGGCGCCAGATCGCCTGGATCCCAAAGATGCTTGATCACTGGCAATGCCTGACGCGCCTGGCCAAAGATCCACCCATCAATCGCTGGCACGTCCAGGCTTGTCTGCCAAATTCCTCACGACCAGGATCTTCCCTGTATCGTAGCGGTAGACCTCTCCAAGTCCAGGGTCGGACAACCACGCTTCTGATCGTATCAGATTGCTCTCGTAACCTGCCATAATGTGGGTCACACCGTACCGGGACAGAATCTGGCTTGGAGGTGCATTGTTCATCTTCTGTCCTGACCACATCCTGTGTGTAATTTCCACTCCCTCAGGAAGCCGGGAAAGATCGCCCCACTCCAAAGGATAGATCATCGGAGGCAGCGTACTGGCTCGCCGCGCCAGGAGCGGAATCCAGTATCCGGAATCCGTTCCTACCACCCAACCGGGGGACCAGTCAAACTGTAAAGAATCCACTAGGAAGAGAGCATCTTCGGGAGTATTGTTTTTTATCCACTCCATCGCAACCAGATCTCCGGGTCGGATATACGGTTGCGCGGTGTATATCACGTCGGGCAGATAGTATACACCCGAAACAACGCCGCCAACCAGTGCAGTGATCAGTACTCCCTGAACTGCGAGGCGCAGTTTCCCGATCATCGCATCCCATACATCATGCGCCCATGCCCCTATCAGGGTGGCAGCCGGGATGGAAAGCGTGAGCGATGCGGTTGTCAACTCCCAAAAATGCCTGCCGGTGATACCGGGAAAAAGACCCCCCCCTCCCACTAGGACGATGCCCCATATCACGAAAGCCCATTCCAATTTCCTATCCGCTCTCCGCCAAAGCAGACGCATTCCGGCAAGCAGTATGAGGGCGTACATCACAGGGCGGTTCGTTGCAAAAGATAATACGATCTCTTCAATACGCTCTAGATTGTTGTAATCGTCGAGAACAGGGTAGGTGATCCGCAGCGCGTAAGGGTCATATTGAGTCCAAGCTACGTGCACGATCCAGGGAGCGCTTAGAACAAGGCTGAGCAATCCGATCAGTGTCAACTCGCGGATACGTTTCCAGTGGCCTTGCAGGATGTGCATTCCTGTCAGGATTGCCAGGAATACGGCGCCAAAAAGCGCAACCCGGTAGTGGCTCACGATCATGCCCGTCGTCAGTAAAACAGGCACGACCCACCCTGTCCGATCTTTTCTTGCCAGTACGACCCAAAGGCTGGCAGCAAGAAAAAGCGTTCCCGTTGTTTGAGTGAACCGGCTCCACCGCAACAGGCAAAAGGGTGAGACCATGACAAGCCCAACCAGTATAGCGCTGATCACAGCGGCACGTCGGTTGCCTGTGATCCGCTCACTGAGCAGACCCGCTACACCAGCAATAGATCCGTTGAGAACAAGTGCTGTGATTTTGGTTGTCGCCAAAAGATCGGCGTCGAACAACCAGCGGAAGAGCGCAGCGATGCTGTGAAATCCGAAGTGGTAAGAGAAACTGACCAGCGGAGCGTAAGGCTCATAGGTGGACGGAATCCCACCCTGTTCTGTAAATAATTGCACAATCAGCGTATGGTGGTATGAATCAACCCCCGGTAGCACAACGTATCCACGACCGACAAAAAGCCGCAAGGCCACACCAAGAAGCGTAACGCACCAAAAAGCGATTGTATGAACGGGATTATAGCCTGTCCAGAACCCTTTTTGCTGCCAGATTCTTCTATCTTTCCAGAAAAAGTATGCTCCCAGTAAAAAACTCAAGCCTGCCAGCCCTCTGGCGCTCCATGCGTCTAGACGCATGAACATCCCACACCAGACTAAAAAGGTCATCCAGGCTGCTAGAGCAACGCATACGCTCACAATCAGCGTAGAAGTAAAATCCGCAGCGTGACCAATCCATTTACGAGCGACCCAGTAGCCAGAGAAGAACAAGATCGACAGACTGGCTATTCCATATGTCACCCAGCCCCAAACCATCAGCAACAAGTCCTGCGCTATGGATATCGGATCATACCTCAAACGGAAAACTGCCTGCGCTTTTTGTGGCTCATGGTCAACATAGAGCGCACCATACGAGTAAGAGTCGAGGTTACCGGCAGGCGCCCTGATCTTACCCGGACCATCGTATTCCAGGAAAGCATAGAAATAGCGGGTGTGCGAATGTAAAATAGGAGGGAAACTGAAATGATAGTAACCTTCCTGACCAGCGCTTACAGAATGAGAGGCGGTCAGGATGTCAGCAGCGCTCAGGGGACTGTCGCGCAGATGCAGGGTGACGTAACCCTGAACATCAGCATCAGGAGAAAGATAAATCTCCACTCCATTCAACCCTCCATGCCGGGACACAAAGGTCTGACCGACGGTATGGCCGGGTTCCAGCGTTAGCGCTATCTCCGGCGCAATGCTCGTCTGATCCTGGTCCACGAAATCTGAGCATCCGGTAAGAAGAAGCAGTGATCCGAGCGCCACCAGTACAAAGCCCCACCGGACTTTACATCCTGGAGTATGTGACAATTTCCTCCTCCGTTATCCGGGCAATGGCGTGTTCCATTCTCTCTTCGCGCTTATAGTTCGGAGTATAGCCATTTCGAGTTCGTGTCAATGGAAGTATGCTCGTTCTTTACGCACGTACCCCCTGTCAATAGCAAATCGTTTGGTCGATTTGTATGGTTCGGAGAAAATCGCAATACCCTACCACGCCCTCCCAGCCTCTGTCAACCCAAAACACGGGTGGAAAAATGTTACTTTGATTGCTCGTTGACGCCCACACAAGCGAACGCCTCTGGCATGATCGCGGTTGCAGAATCACCATCATCGCCAGGAGGAGCCGATGGACGCCACGTGGGTGATACCCGCTTTCGTCGTGATGGACACGCTGGTGGAACGCCTGGGGCAACGCACCCCCCGAACCCCCCCCCGCGTGCGGGGGGACTGAAGACGCTCGAAGAGCTGCCGCATGCGCTCCGAACCCCCGCGTGCGGGGGGGGGTTCGGGGGGTGCGTTGCCCCAGGCGTTCCACCAGCGTGTCCAT
>JAGHYT010000023.1:0-42149 GCA_017743535.1 Chloroflexus sp. | reverse complement strand
AAATTATCTTTAGTCTCTGCGATCTCCGTGGTCTCTGTGGTGGAAAGATCACCTTACTACTACTGAGTGCACTGCAAAAACTCACCACGGAGCACACAGAGTACACAGAGCGTGTAAGGGTTATGAATAAGTTTTTGGCCATTGGGCGCAAAAATGTTCACAACCCTATGTTCAATGAAAGATAAAATTATCTTTAGTCTCTGTGATCTCCGTGGTCTCTGTGGTGAGAAGATCACCTTTTTGCAGGGAATTCTTTCATGATACGATTCCACTGTTCTCCCCTCCAGGGTGTCTGATACAGGTTCCGTATATGTTGCCCCTGAAAGTGTATGCGATGAACCTCGATGACCGCTGCCTCGCTTTGTGGATTCGTCTGCCTATCTTAACACACGAATCGCCGTTTGCCATGTGATGAAATAGACCCAAAACCCAGGAAATTGCCTAAACAGGTATGGGGTGCGCTGCGTTGTAAACATTCCTCCATCTGCGCGGAACAAGCCTCTGTCAACCGGAGCAAACGGAGCATTTGTTCCACCACAAACTCCATCCCAGGGATGAGGGCCTTTCAGAGTGTTCAGCTTCGGGTCAACTTCGATGATCGAACAATGCCACCGCAGAGCGACACCGACGAACTACATCCATCCGCTGCTCGCCGCTCCCGACTACCGCAATGACTCGGGATGCTCCTGGAAGGTGCCATGTGGTGCTTCCCCCCGCTTGCACGGGGCAGGAGAAACCCGTCTGTACCGTGCGCCAAGCGGATCATCGGCATACCAACAAGGAGGCCGACTGCTGACCACCGTCAGAACAGGAATCCTCTCCTCACCTCTGCGGAATAGGATGAAAACTTTGAACAGCCCTAGCTGGGGATGTTAGGTATCTTGATGACTCGTTACGCGAGGGGCATCAGATATCCATCCATGACCGCAACGACAGCAATGGTTCGTGTTGCCGGTCGGGAACCTGCGCACGCATATCCCTTTGCTATTCCAGTCGTACCATCAGCGTGTCCATCCTATCACCACAACCGTCAGCGTCATCCACTTGGCGTCCATCGGCTTATCCCGGCGATGATGATGGGCTAGCGATCGCTGTCGTCTGAAGGTGAGAGTTCTCTCCGCTATTCCATTATGGGCGCCGATGCTTATTCAATGTTTCAACGAGCAGATGAACCGTCGTTGAGGGATCGGCAGTCGCTGGCTCCCAGGGATTGTATTGATTGTACAAGCGACGCGCATGATCAATCGCAGTGGCTTGTCGGTCAAGGAGAACTTTGTACATATCTTTGCTGTTCTTTTTGTATGTACATTTCAGATGTTTGCATAGCCGTAAGTGATAATCATTGCGCGTCATCGCAGTGTTGTAATACCCGAAATGCAAGAGATACCATAACTCGAACGCTTGATTGGAAAAGGCAATGTTAATATTTTCCCTTCTCGCTTGATTGAAGGCTTGGTGGATGATAGCATTCGGCAGGTCATCGCGATCAAATACGCACCAGACCTGATCATACTCATCTTGAGTACGAAGCGGTATTGCTTTGTCAATGATATCCAATCCGCGATTATTCGTACTGCGAATGTCTATAACTACTCCAGGAACCTGGAAAGCCCGGAAATAGTTGGGTTCAGTCTGTTCGCCTTCACAAACGATCAGAAAGCGCTGTCGAACCTCGCGCCGACCAACAATGCGCCCGCGGCGTCCCTGATGTCGTTTAATCCTCCCTTCGTGCTTCGCCATGGGATACTCCCAGGAGTTCACGGAGATCGCCAATGAAGGGGATGGCGCCGTAGCGCCCAAGGATATAGTCCTTCTCGAACGATGCATCATTGCGGACAATTTTGCCGTCGATACGATATTCTACCAGCGAGTAGAGATCGGAGGCGCCCTGGCGCGATTTTTCAACGAACCAGACCTGATCGCGTCGGAACAGCTTTGCGCTCAGCAGATTGGTATTGTGGGTTGTCGCAATAAGTTGCGCATGGTGCGGATTCGTGGTTGGGCTGTTGAACAGGCGGATCAATTCCATTGCCAGATTCGGATGAAGACGAGCGTCAAACTCGTCGATCACCAGCACCCCGCCCTCTTTGAGGACGCGGATGATGGGAGGTGCGAGCGCAAAGAGCCGCTGCGTGCCTGCCGACTCATGACGTTCGAGGTCGAATGCAACGCGGTCAACCGGTCGTCCCTCAGCATCGAAGCGCTGATGGTAGGTATGCACACGAATGCGCTCGACTGTTGCACCATAGGGGAAACGTTCATCAAGAAATGCAGGCCTTATATGCACTGAGAATCCCAACATGTTATCAAGTTCGTCTTCTGTCAGAGGGAGACGCTCCGGTTCCAGGTGTTCGATGCCGGTATCGAGGCGCTGAATGAAGGCCTCGATGGTCTGGCGATATGGAGAGGTATCAAAATTGGCAAGCGCAAACGCCATATCGCCCCAATCTGTCACACCGGTATTGACATCAAGAGCGGCGAACCATTCCGTCAGACGCCTTGCGATAGCGCCGTTGAACTGCGCAACCACGGAGAGAAAAAGCGCGTCGGGTCGGGTGCGAACTTCGAGATCACGTCCCTCACGGAATGTGCGCGGATTGATCTTGATAGCCTGCCTGTCACGCACAAAAAGCGTCGCCTCGCGCGCTTTTCCCAGCCGGTACAACCATTCTGCAACGATGATCTGGCGATCAATCGCAAACCCATACCGGTATTGCGTTCCATCGACCAGGAAGACGATCTCAAACATCGATGGCGTGGTTTCGGTTGTCGTGCTCAACCGAAAAGGCTCGATGTCGATCAGTCTGCTCGTCCAGCGATCACGTGATGAGTTCAACACAAGCTTGCGCATCACATTGATCGCCGCAACCAGATTACTTTTCCCACTGGCATTGGCGCCGTAGACGACCGCACTTGTGAGCAGGCGCAGTCCACGATGAGTGGTAAAGACATTCTGCTCGTCGAGCGAAGGCGGTTGCGACGCAATATCCGCCGCCTCCATACTGAGTGTGACGCGATCGCGGAATGAGCGATAGTTGGTGACACTGAATTCAATAAGCATAAGAGAAATTGTGCACGAAAAATGGTTCTATGTGAATATCTCACATCAAGTATACGCTCGATGCAATGTTTTGTCAATTAGCGTGTAATGTTGTCAAAGAGGCTTACGTTCAGTCCCTGGTCAATGCACAACTACGATGCAGAAGTGCAGATTGCTGGTACGCTATGAGTGATTACAGCAAGGTAAGGTAAACCAGAAGGTTGCGCCCTGTCCTAGGCCGTCACTCGCGACTCCGATGTGTCCACTATGCAATTCTACTAACGCCTTGCAGATGGTGAGACCGATCCCGGTACCGCCGGTTGCTCGTGTGCGAGAGGGATCGACGCGGTAGAAGCGCTCGAAGAGATGAGGAAGATGTTCGGCAGCGATGCCGATGCCGGTATCCTGAATGCAGAAACGAACAGTATCGCCAGTGGTATCGGCGTTCATAATGACCTGTCCACCGGTTGGTGTATATTGCAAAGCATTTCCCAACAAATTGACCAGAACCTGCAATATTCGATGACGATCGGCCCAGACCGGTGGCAGATGTGGAGAAACCTGTACGGAAAGCGCGATACCTTTCGTAGTAAATTGTGGTCTCAGGCGGGCTAATGCAGCCTCGATCAAATGTATCGGTTCTATCGGTTCCAGGTGTAATCCAATCTGGTGTGATTCGAGGCGCGATAAATCTTGCAAATCGTTGGTTAATCGGCGCAGGCGATAAACTTCGTCAAGCACTAATGCCCAGGTTGCTTCATCAGGCTCAACCACTCCATCGAGCATCCCTTCAATGTAGCCGGCAATCGTTGCCAGAGGGGTACGTAGCTCGTGGGCAACATCACCGATCAGCGCTATTCGACGTTGTTCCGCACGCTCCAATGCGGCTGCCATCAGGTTAAATTGGCTTGCCAGTCGTTTCAGTTCGTGATCGCCAAGCAGTGGTACCCGTTCACTGTAATGGCCGGTGGCAATTCGGCGTGTGATTTGCAAGAGATGCTCGATTGGTTGCACGATCTGTCGTGATGTCACCACACTCACAACGACAGCTACGATTATCGCTGCTCCACTGCTGATAGTCAGGGCTTGAAGCATAGCCAATGTAAAGATTTCATTCGTTGCTCGTTCCATTTCCACCATGTCCGCATTAGCCGCGTCTGTCCAGTGTGGTCCCAACCAGGCGATCATCAGTCGATCATGTAAGCCCGGTGCAAAAATGATCGTGATTGTTAACAGTGCTATCGCCCCAGCAGCGATACTTATTCATGAATAATAAACGGCGGCGTAATCCGCCGCGTACTAGCCAGTCCTTCACGGTCGCGCCCCAAATCGATATCCTACACTACGCACGGTAAAGATAAACCTCGGTCGTGCTGGATCGTCGCCAAGCTTTTTTCGCAAATTCGCAATATGGACTTCTAAAACGTGTTCATCGCCGAAGTAGTCGTTTCCCCACACGTGGTCGAGCAATTGAGCACGCGAAAAGACTCGTCCGGGTGCTGTTGCCAGTATAGTCAAGAGGCGATACTCTAATGGTGTCAGATTGATCGCTTCGCCATCTAATGTGACAGTATGCGCATCACAATCGATAGACAAAGGGCCAACCGTAATGGTTCGTGGCGTACCTTTATCCATAGTGTGCCGTGGTCGGCGCAACAGTGCTCGTATTCGGGCAACGAGTTCACGGGGAGAGAACGGTTTGACGAGGTAATCATCAGCACCGATCTCCAATCCGCTGATCCGATCAACCTCCTCTGCTTTGGCAGTTAGCATCAAGATATAGGCATCAGAAAAGGTGCGCAGATGACGACACACCTCAAAACCGTCTAGCCCTGGCAGCATGAGATCGAGGATGATCAGGTCAGGGTGTAGCATTCGGGCCTGGGTAAGTGCGGTAACACCATCGGTAGCCTGGAAGACACGAAAGCCGGCCTGAATCAAGTACTGCTCCACCAGTTCGCGCAGGCGCTTCTCATCATCGACAATTAAGATTACCGGTGCGGTCATAGGTGCTATGCTTGTTGCTATGAGCGTGTTTGAAACATGACTTCACTGCAAAAAGGTAATCTTTCCACCACAGAGACCACGGAGATCACAGAGACTAAAGATAATTTTATCTTTCGTTGAACATAGGGTTGTGAAAAATTTTCTTCCATGCGCCCAATGGCCAAAAATGATCCTTTTATTCATAAACCTTACACGCTCTGTGTACTCTGTGTGCTCTGTGGTGAGTTTTTGCAGTGGGCTCAAACATGCTTTGCCGCCAGTTGCCAGCAGCCACGTCCACTTAGTCGTTCGCGCTACTGCCAAGGGAATAGCATTGCTTGCCGATCATACCCGTCACCACACTGGCGGGGCGGGTTCCAAATCCGCCCCCAGTGTATGACGCTGCGCTTGCACTGATTTTACCCACTTATCCCAGATATGGGCCAGAAGTCTGCGAAATCAGGCAAAGAAACGGGAATACCTTCTCGCCAGTGTATTGCTACTGATTAAACCAGGTGCGTAACCACTCTCGCATCTGGCTAATCTCGGCTTCTTGGGCTGTAATGATAGCACGTGCTAATTCTTTTATTTCAGCATGTTCGGCGTTTTGTAGTGCATCACGTGCCATTGCAATAGCGCCCTCATGATGCGGGATCATGGCCTCGATAAAGCGTTGGTCAAAAGGTGCATTGCCTTCAGCAACCGTCATCGGCCCCATCTCCATTCCCATACCATCAGTTGGGGGCACATCTGGGTACCATATCTGCCGCCAGGCTTTCATCTTGGTTATTTCTGCTTCCTGAGTAGCAATGATTGCTTCTGCCAGTTGCCGAATCTCAGGGCGTTGACTCTCTTGCAAAGCCTGACGGGCCATTGTTACTGCGCCCTCGTGGTGGACGATCATGCTATCGATGAAGAGTGCATCATACGGAACATCAGCAGAAGGCATGTTCATTGTTGAGTGATCCATCCCGCTCATCGGTGTTGGGGCGGGTGTCTGGCTACACGCAGCAAGAATCAGGAGCAGCAGGAAAAACATTCGATGCATCGTGTCACCTCTCCGGTTAAGAAAACGTTTGCCTGTATTAGTATGGAGCACGAAGTTCAAGATTTGCTCAAGGGAGGGTTAGGATTCGCTGAGAGGGTTCTGTTGCGCAGGTAGCAGTATAGTCTCTGCTATGGATCGCGACATGATGGGTGACTGTGTTCGGCGAGCGCGTGTTGAAATGCACTTCTCTCCTCACTCCTCGCTGCCGATTTAGAGGTGCCACTGATGATACAATGTCTGTATCTTCTCACTCTTTGATGGTCTGGGAACATTTCAGAGGTTGTTTGCGATGGCTTTCTCTCTGACCAAACTCTACGGCTTATGGCTGATGAGTCGTCCGCTTATTCTACCGAGTGGTGTGTTGGCGTATGCGGTAGGAGTTGTCATCGCCGCCGCTGATGGGCCAGTGGCCTGGCAACCGCAAGCGGTTGGTTTAGCGCTGACGATGCTGGCGAATCTGGCTGCCCATTACGCCGATGAATACGCTGATGCCGATACCGATGCGCTGGCTCGTCACACCGGTATGTCTGGTGGCAGCGGAGCGATTGCGGCTGGTTTCGCGGATCGAGCATTGGCGTTACGGGCGGCGTTGGTGGTGAGTCTTTTAACCATCCTTTTCGGCATATGGGCGGTTGTAACGGAGGCGATCCCCGTGGTTGCCGGGATCATCCTCACGCTTGGCTTGCTCGGTGGCTGGCTGTATTCGGTACCACCAGCCGCACTTGAACGACGTGGCTGGGGTGAGTTGACGAATGCGCTACTCGGGGGGTTGCTCATGCCACTCATGGCTTACGCCTGTGCGCATGGTATGCCGTCATTGCGGGTCTACCTTCAGTTGCTACCGGTGGTTGCTGCTGCACTCGTCTGTATTATCGGTGTGCACTGGGCAGACCGGCAGGCCGATGCTCAGGTAGGAAAATTCACGCTTGCCGTGATCTACGGCGAAAAGGTTCGCTGGTGGTGGTGGGCGAGTCTGCTTCTGGCCTATGGATTACCGGTGTTTTTCAGTCCATGGTTGGTACCGCCTACCGTGGCGCTATCTGTTGTCATAACGCTGCCGGTTGGGGTGTATACCGCGTTCCGCCTTACCCGTACCGATTCGCCTGTTGCCGGGGCCGCGACAATGGTGGTTTTGATGTTGGCCCATATTGCCGGTTACCTCTGGTGGATGGTCATCCGTTGAGGAATTTACACACTTAATGGTTTACAAAATCTTTTTATTAGCATATACTTATTCTGCGAGTAAGATCATCCTCAACGTCAGATTACGGAGGTACGTCTATGGAGGTGGCCGGTCTCATTACCCTCGTTCAGGGGCTGTTAGTGCTCGTGATTGCCGGTCTAGCCTGGTTTTTGGTCGCATGTTGTGCTCCATGGCGGCGGTCGCGTTGGCAATCTGATTCTTCGCCTACTGAACATCAGGTACGGCGGATCAAGCTCTTGCGGCAACGTCACGAAAGTTAGCTTTCGTGCTAGCGATAGTTTCTCAGCATTTGTTGAGATTTGATCTCACCCGATGAATATCTTTATCGTGTAAGGATCGCCAGGCTTATGCTACGATGAGGTAGAGACATGGAAGCATAAGCGAGGATCATCGTGCGCTGGCGTAATATTATCATTACCATTGGCAGCATTATTGTCATCGTAGGGATCGGGGTCGGTATTGGCTGGCCAATGCTGCGTAGTGCAATGGTAGCGTACTACTACAAAAGCACCTACCAGGCTCGTTCCCTGACCGCAGCCGATATTCAGCCTGCTCCTGCTGCAAGCACCCTCCAGGATATGCCCTGGATTGCCGCCGATTTGCCGGTTTGTCAGTCAACCAGTCTACAGATGATTGCTGCTCAGCACGGGAATCACCAGCCGCGACCGGCAATTGATCTGCTGATGGCCTTTACTTACGGTTTTACCGCTATTCCCGATAGTGATGAGCTCATTCCCTTTGGTCAAGACCCGGAAATCGGCATGCTCGTGGCAGCGCCGTATTTAGGCCTGGAACGTCAATACTACGTGACCGATGATGCTAATCTTTGGATAGCGGCGGCACAATCATTTATTGCGCAGGGGTATCCGGTACGGGTCGCGCTGGATATGGGGTGGTTGTACGACCAGTCTACCTTTGTTTCCCATAGTGAAGTACTGGTTGGCTACGATCAGCATGGTTTCTTTGTCTACGAGACGGTCTGCCTCCCTCCGGCTACCTGTCAGCCCGGTCAATATCCGGCGGGGTCCAGCGGACTGTATCGCTCTAACGCGCAACTGCTGGCCGCAATGGAATCTCAGGCGGCGGTTTTTGGCTATCCGTGGCGGTACAACCTGACCGTCTTTACGCCTGTTGCGCCGACCAATGATTTAAGGCCAATCTGGCAGCAATTAGCGCGAGTGACGCTTGGCGCAGATCAGTACGGTCTAACGTCGGGTGTCGTTGCACTTGAACGACTGATTGAGAAGATCGAACAAAAGCGAGTGCATGCTGCTCAGCTTGGCGAGTTGTTTGCCACCACAGCACGGTTCCGCCACGATAACGCTGCATTTTTGCGCGAGCGATTTGCTGCTGATACAACGTTGGTGCAGGCTGCCGCTTATCTTGAAGAAGCGGCGACATTCTACGACCAGGTGGCTAGCGATCCGCAATCAGGATCGGTCACTGATCTGCTCCGACGAGCTGCCGCTGCCGAGCGTGCTTTTGGCGAAACGATTCAGACGTATGCGCGGTAGTTGGCGCAGCGCAGGTTGGCAGGTGAAGGTTTTGCACGAACGTTGTTGGGAAGTACCTCTTTCCAAGCCGCTCGTTGTCTCCACTATCTTCTTTCACAAGGGGAGAAGATGGGGCTGGGGAAAGGTGAAGGTTGTCCGGCGTATTCCGCAGCAGTCTATGCGGAGCGCGTTTCTCAAACGCGCTCATGTTTGCTGCCATCGAGCGTGTCAACCCAAGAACATTACCGGTATCCGGCAGCCTGAAGATGAAACAAACGGGCGTACATTCTGTTGGCTGCCACCAGTTCCTGATGCGTGCCTGTTTCGATAATACGGCCATTGTCGAGCACAACAATCCGGTCTGCCATCCGTACCGTTGAAAAGCGATGGCTGATCAACACTGCGATGCGTCCGGCTGTTAAATCACGAAAACGCTGAAAGATTTCATACTCTTGTTCAGCATCGAGGGCCGCCGTTGGCTCATCGAGCACCAAGACCTCGCTATCGCGCATGAAAGCGCGTCCCAATGCAATTTTTTGCCACTGACCACCGGATAGCTCAGCACCGTTTTCAAACCAACGCCCCAGCATGGTGTCGTAGCCGTTTGCTAAACGACGCACGATCTCGTCAGCACCACCACGTTCAGCCGCGGCGCGCACCCTTGCTTCATTCGCGACCTCTTCAATCTGCCCGAAACCGATATTCTCGCGTGCCGTAGCCTGATAGCGAACAAAATCTTGAAAAATGACGCCGATGCGTTGCCGAAGCTCATGAAGATTGTAATCGCGCAAATCAATACCATCGAGCAGGATCTGGCCTTCGGTCGGATCGTAGAGGCGAGTCAGTAATTTGATCAGTGTCGTTTTCCCCGCGCCATTTGCGCCAACGAGGGCAATTTTCTCACCCGGTGCAATGTGTAGATTAATGTCGCGTAACGCCCACTCAGCCCGATCTGGATAGCGGAAGCTGACATTACGAAATTCGATCCCCTGTCGGATCGGGCGAGGTACCGGCAGATTGCGCCCGTCTGATATGCGTGGCTCCAGGGCGAGAAAATCAAAGAGGTTGTTCAGGAATAATCCCCCTTCGTAGAGCTGAGCCAGATTGCTGAAGAGGGTTTGCACGACCGACTGGCTGCGCTGAAAAATGGTGAGGTAGAAGGTCATAGCACCAATCGTGATCACACCGGCTCCTGTTTGCCAGATCAGCCAGCCATACGCGGCGTAATAACCGGCGCTAGCGACTATCCCCCACCACATGCTGATCAGTGATCGTTTCCTGGCCAGCGTAGCATCTTCGTAAAAGAAGCGCTGGAACTGAACTTGATGACGTGCGATCAGTGGTTCGCCTAACCCGAAGAGCTTGACCTCTTTCGCCGCAGTATCGACAGTCAACAGATATTCGAGGTATTGCATGTGCCGAAACTCCGGTGCATGCCAGGTCAGCAAGCGAAAACGGAGCCGACTGAAATGAGTCTGGGCGAGGAAGGCAGGGATCGTCGCACCAAACAAAATTAGTGCTATCAGTGGGCTAAACCAGAGCAGGCTGGTCGTGAATGAGATCAATGTCAATATGTGCTGAATAGCGCTAAACACGGTGTTGACCATGGCCATAGCACGCCAGTTCGTTTCGCGGCGTGCATTTTGCAATTTGTCATAATATTGGGCGTCTTCAAAATAGTGGAGATCGAGCAAGAGTGCTTTTCGCATGATCGTGACATTAATCAGATTGCTCAAGCGTGCATTCAAGATATGCTCACTCAATGATCGAAGCTGCATGAACACTGCCCCGGCTGTGATCAATCCAAACTCACTCAGCAGCCATGGGAGCGTCTGTTCCAGACCGGTCAGTGGGTCGAGTCCTTGTTGTACGACTGCAACTACTTTGTCAACAATCTGCTGCGCAACATACGCCTGTGCTAATGGTAAGCCTGCTGCTACCAGCGTGATCATTGCCATCACCGTGGTATGCTTGCGGTCGGCCTGCCAGACCAGGCGAAAGGCAGCCGGAATGTTGGATAACGTTTGACGCGCTTCACCAATTCGTTGCCGCCAGTTCTGCGGGTGTGGTCGGCCAGGTGATGATCGTGGACGACGGTGAATTCGACCGGTCATAATATCTCCAGGTACTGTTCTTAGAACCTATCCGAAATATCCCGTTGTCGAAAGAAGACCGATTCGCGCACCGCTTCTATGGCAAGGCGATGCTGGTGCGCCGTGTCGCGGCGCTCGTTACTCAAAAGTATCTCACAACTTTGTCTGACCTGTGTTCATGCCAGGTATGGCAGTTCTCTTTTCGTCTCGAGGCATTCATCGCGCCACGTGGTGATGTCTCGAGTGCAGGCCGAATCACTTTGCAACTTTTTGTTACCATTGAGCGTTTAATAGGGGAGTGGTGTGAATGACAGCATAAGCTACAATATTGTTGATTGTTGTTGGTTTACAACCGGCTGTGATAGTAACATCGCTTCGGGACACCAGGGCTTTTCAGCTCGTGCGAGCGGAGTGAGCGGGAGAGGTGGGTGACCAACCTGCCTCAAGCTCCTCTTCCTCCTTTTTGTATGTATATGTAAAACTGGGTGAAAGGTCGAGCGTGCTTTGTAGCACAGACACTAAAAACTTGAGTAGCCCGATCTCGCTTGCTCACTAATGGGTGAGAGCGCCGAGACTTGCCGACACGCTCTGTAAGGTGTAGGTGGCGATTGATGGAATACGTGACCCTGGAGCATTCGTATGGAGACAATCATTGCACTTGCGAGTTCGCTGGGTTTAGCGACAGCTACCGGTCTCAATGCCTATCTCCCACTTCTTACCGTCAGTGTACTTTCGCGGTTGGGTCTGATCCAGCTTAGCGAGCCGTTTGATCTACTCAGTCATCCAATCACGATGGTTGTGTTGGCAATCCTGGCGCTGATCGATTTTATCGGTGACAAAGTTCCAGCGGTCGATAGCGTGCTCCATATCATCGGTCTGGTCATTAGCCCGATTGCTGGAGCGATTGTTGCCCTTGCTACGGCAACTGATGCCGTTTCTATTCATCCAGCAGTTGTTGCGGTGGCTGCGATCATTGCTGCTACGGGCACCCAGAGTGCGCGTACCAGTATCCGCCCGGCGGTGACTGCGGCAACGGGTGGTACTGCTAATCCTTTTGTGAGTTTTCTGGAAGATGCGCTATCGTTTGTGCTGAGCCTGCTAGCGATCTTCTTACCGATGGTGGCTCTGATAATTGCTCTGATTCTGGGTTTTGTCGCCTTCCGTTTCATTCGTGGTGCAGTACGGGTTTGGCGCGAGGCAAAATTACGGCGCAACGGTGTTTCGCACGTACCATGAACCATATTCGGGCTTGTTGGATACGAGGTGTACAATCTATGTAACCCGCCCTTCCTGTCTCTCTTCTTCCGTCACCATTGCCTGATGTGGTTACCTGGGAGCGCGAGCCCGTGTCTTGGCAGATGCAGGTGGTCACCATCGCCCTAGCTTTCGCTGCCCGTGGGGGCGAGGGTATAACCTGCCCTGCCCGCTCACTCCCCTCTCCTCTTTTCACCACTGCCTGGTAGGGAAAAACCTGGATCGCTTGACATTGATCGCTCACCCGTCTATACTCTCTGCGCTATGTTGCGCAATATGACCATTCGCTTTATCTGGCAAGCCGGTTTGGGGGTGCTGCTGATTGTCACCCTCGGCGTTGCCGTCTGGTTGGATAATGCCGCTTTTCGCGGCATCGCATCTCGTTCCCCCATTTCTACACCTTTTCCCTACAGCAACGGCCCGGCATTAGGGGTTAATGTGTTTAACCTCCACCTTGAACCCGATCCCGCAGTGGTTGATCGCACGTTCAAGCTAGCTCGCGAATTAGGTGCAAGCTACGTGCGAATGCAGGTACCCTGGGAAGATATTGAAATTCACGGGCGCGGTGATTTTACTGACCGCCGGAACGAGGCGACAATTGGGATGGTATCAAGCTGGACCAAGTATGACCGGATTGTGGCTTCAGCGGTAGCCCATAACATTGAGTTGATTATGCGTGTTGATCGCACTCCGGCCTGGGCCTGTGAGCGAGGATGTGCGACCCCGGAATTTCAGGCCGGTCTGGCCGTCGATGGCAATTCGACCGGACCGCCGGATGATTTAGCCGATTATGGCCGTTTTCTGGCTACCTTAGTTGAACGCTATCGTGGTCAGGTTCGTTTTTTTCAGATTTGGAATGAACCAAACCTCAAGAACGAGTGGGGCTGGCAAGAGCCAAAACCGGCAGATTTTCTCGCGCTGCTCCGAGTCGGTTATGAAGCGGTAAAGTCGGCTAATCCCGAAGCAGTTGTTCTCTTCCCTGGTCTGGCGCCAACCGATGGTCTTGATCCGCGAGCACCGATGACCGAACTTGAATATCTCGATGCGATCTATACGTTGGGCGGGGCGGCATATTTCGACATTATGGCGGCGCAGAATTACGGTTTGGGGCAGCCACCAACCGAGCATCGCTACATCTTTCTACGTGGTCGTGACAACTGGAACTGGCAACGTCCGATTGATACCCGCAACGATGTTAGTCGGGTCGTCCTGCTTCGCGAGGTCATGGAACGTCACGGTGACTGGTCAACACCGGTGTGGGTGACAGAGTTTGGCTACAATGCGGCGCCTGCTGATATTCCGCCAGAACGACGCTTCGTCTGGGGGCCACCGGTCGATGAAGAAACAAAAGGTCGCTACCTGGTTGCACAGATCGAGCGTGCCCGTCGTGAATGGCCCTGGATGGGGGTCATGAACGTCTGGATGTTGCGCTACGGTGGGTATGCCGAACCTGATCCGGCTGATCCCACGCCCTATTTCGCTCTCGTCAGTCGTGACTGGCAGCTCAGGCCATCGTACCACATCGTGCAGGAATATCTGCGTGCGCCAGTAGTAGCCCACATTGGTGTCCATCCCTGGGAACATCCGGCCGTTGAGCGCACAAGCAGCGGTTGGCGGCTCCGTTTTGTTGGCACCGGTATTGAGTTGCACGGTGGCAAGCTCACGAACGTTGTCATCGACGGTCAAGAGACATCAATGAATGGTCAGGCAATCCAAGGTCTGGCCGATACGTTGCACACGATTGAGGTGAACGGTGAAACGCCGCCAACCGGTTTTGCCGTTATTCGCGACCTGCCCTGGCGATCGCTCGGCGATTATGGGCCACTCATTCTTGTGGCAGGTTTAGCAGTAGTGGGTGCGCTCACGATGCGCACCGCACTACAGATGCTTGATCACCTCTTACACCACTGGCAGCAGATCGCTGACGAACGACGCGAATGGATCATCTTTGCTTTGCAAGGGATCACGCTGGCGATTGCGTACCGGGCATCGGCGCAGCTTCCCATAACGATGCTTGGCTTTCTCCCCTTTCTCGGTCTGAGCATTGCGCGTCCCGATCTGGCTATTCGCTGGGTAGCGATCACTGTTCCATTGTATTTCATACCAAAAGGAATCTTCGATGCCCGTTTTGGCATTCGTGACAGTGGCATCTACCTTCCGCTGCATGAAGTTGTGCTCTGGACGACGACAATTGCGACCATTCTGCGCGATTGGCGGCAGTTGCGTTGGCCGGGTTTCAAGGTTCTACAGACAACAATATGGGTGCTGCTACCGGCCGGATTAGTGTTGCTTGGCGGTCTCTGGGGGGTACTCATTGCCGAGGTACGTGGACCGGCCCTGCGTGAGCTGCGCTGGATGATTATCGAGCCACTGCTCTTTATCGGCTTACTCTGGTGGCACGAACGGCAGGGTCGGGCTGTGTTTTACCCAGTCCTGCTCGGCTGGTTGGCCGGTGGCGCTGTCTCAGCACTGGTAGCGCTGGCGCAATTTGGCGGTATGAACCTGACAGCACTCATCGGTACCAAAATTAGCCACGGCGCCGATCTGGTTGCCACCGAGGGCGTGGTACGGGCGACCGGTCTGTACGGACATCCCAACAATCTTGGCTTAGCGATGGGGCGGGTTTGGCCGCTAGCTGTGGCACTGGCGTGGGGCGCGTGGCAGCAGCGTCGGCGCTGGTCAACCATCATCTTGGCCGGTATCGCAGTGTTATCGTTCGCCGCTCTGATGGCCTCCTTCTCGCGTGGCGCGTACCTAGGAGCGTTGGTAGCCGCGAGTGGACTTCTATTCTTTACTGCGACGCCGCGTATCCGTTCTCGGCTCATCATCGGGATGGTCCTTGTCGTGGCAGTGATTGTCATCACGGCGACCATCTTCGGTATTGAACGACTCAGTCTGTTTACCGGAAGTAGCACCATCCGGTTGGCGACGTGGCGTGCGGCGTTAGCAATATTCATTGACCATCCATTTGGAATTGGTCTCGATCAGTTTCTGATCGTCTATCAGCGTTATATCGATCCAGCGCTCCTCAACACCAACGAAGTCTACACAGCGCATCCCCACAACCTGGTGCTTGATCTCCTGCTCCGGGGTGGGCCACTGCTCTTCATCGGGTTGGGATGGGCTGGATGGCGTATTCTGCGTGCGCCAGTACACTCCCCCTCGCCACTGAGCATCGGTGCTGCGGCGACACTAGCTGGTGCACTGATGCACGGCCTCGTCGATGCTTTCTACTTCTGGCCTGATCTGGCGTTTAGTTTCTGGCTGTTGGTGGTGTGCAGTGCGCACTGGAGAGGAGGATGGGGTAACGCCAATTCATCCTTTTCAGCAAAACAAGAGTAAGGTACGCTGGTAATCTGCATAACTCATGGGTACGCAACTTGCTTCCTCAACCATTGAGTAAGGAAAAAATTCACTCAGGTTCACGGAGATTTTACTATCGCATGTTTTCTCTGAAGATGTCATGATTCAGGCGAATGCTGTATGCACGCTGTATGTTTATAAGCTGTAAATACCTACAGACGGATTGGCGTGCGCTTTGGGAATGTTATCGTTGACCTTCTCAACAGTTGACCCTCTGCATAATACGGCATGGCGATGAATCCTTTGTTCTGGTAGTTTTGCTATTTGCGAAGATTCTCTATGAACATGAACTATAATCGACAACAGTGGGAAGCGCTTGGTAGGCTCGATCCTTTTTGGGCAATGACGGGTATCAGCAATTGGGATTTAAGTGCTTTCTGGAAGACCGGCTACGTTCAGGTAGAACAGCTTCACCAGGAAATGTCACAAATTGGGTATCCCAAGCAGTTTAACCGTGTACTTGATTTTGGTTGTGGGATTGGCCGGTTAGCACCAGCTTTTCGTACATTGTTCGATGAGTATGTTGGCGTCGATGTAGCCGAAAGTCTAATACAGAAAGCGCGTCAGCTTCATGCCCATTTGCCACAGACACGCTTTCTGTTGTTACAGCCAGATAGAATCGACTTACCAGATCAGAGCTTCGATCTCATCTTTTCGTTTGGTGTCTTTCAACATATACCGAATCATCGGTCGGTACTTCATACTATTACTGAATTTGTCCGTATGTTGAAACCAAACGGACTGATCTTTTTCAATGTTTGCCATTATATTCGTTGGAGGTATCGTTTGCAGCTACGTCGGCGTTTGTATTTTCTCTGTAAGCGATTTGGCATCCTCGATTATCATCTATTTTATCGATTTAAACTATACCCCCAATCGGTTCACGCAGTTCCTTATCAAACTTTGCAACGTTATCTGCAGACGCTTTCTCTACAACCTCTGATCTCCCGCCGTTCTTCTCCTCCTGATGCTCCACATCAGTTATGGGAATACGGACTAATCAAGTGTGGTGAACATATCTCCTCAAAATAAGGTTTCATAGACACACAGTGTATATGTCTGAGGAGAGCATGATGGTCGGTATTCCTCAACTTTCTCCAACCATTTTTGCTGTGTTAAGAGCGATAGGGTGAGTGCTATGTGTTCCCTATTTTGACAGCATTAGAACATTAGCGGTAAGTGTAAAACTTGCTCCTATCGGTTGACGGGTTGAATTGTTGGATGGCGCCTGACAACATTCAGCTTGATTTTCGTTGCCACTTGTAATTCGACATTCACTTCATAGACAACGCTAATACTCTGTTAACCTTCTTCTAATCCTGAACATCTATCTTGCCAGAATTGAGTGGATCATTGCAACAAACACTCAGTTGCGCGCACAAGGGAGGTAGACGATGCGCATATTTCGCATGATCAACGTCCTTGTTGTTTTGGCGCTGCTGATGATTGCGGGCGCAGCGCCAGTGCTGGCGCAAGAGGGCCAGCGCAATCTCTTCTTCTACACTCGTTATCCGGCTCAGGAAGCTACCGTTGGTGATACGATTACCTTTAAGCTAACCCTCGGCACGGAAACGACCCCTCAGATTGTTCGGCTTGGTATGCGTGATGTCCCAACCGGCTGGAACGTTACGTTTCGCGGTGATGGACGAGTCATTCAATCGGCGTATGTTGAACCGAATAATAACGCCACGTTTGATCTACGGATTGAACCACCCACGGATGTTAAGGCTGGGGAATACCGCATGATAGCGGTGGCAACTGGTGTGGCACAAGAGGTTACCCTACCAATTGCCTTAACTCTCAAAGAGAAGACAACAAATCCGGCCGGTCTCTCGTTCAAGGTTGATCTGCCAACCCTGCGGGGATCCCCTTCAACTACCTTCCGCTACAATGCAACGCTCAAGAATGAGAGTAGTGAAGAAGTGCCGGTGAGCTTACTGGCCGAAGCTCCACGTGGATTCCAGGTTGATTTTAAGCTCTCTGGTCAGAGTATTACCAGCGTGCCGTTTGGTCCAAATGAGTCGAAGAGCTTAAGCATTGAGGTGCGCCCGTTCACCGATGTTCCGGCCGGTACATACGAGATCAATATCCTGGCGCGCGGCGGTGATCTTCAGGCAACCACACGCTTGGTGGCCGATATTACCGGTCAGCCACAG
Source organism: Chloroflexus sp. (assembly GCA_017743535.1). GTDB lineage: Bacteria > Chloroflexota > Chloroflexia > Chloroflexales > Chloroflexaceae > Chloroflexus. The sequence continues at coordinate 24,512 of JAGHYT010000023.1, read as the reverse complement.
CTCGTGCTTACAACGCCGGACGGGCGGCTTTCCGGTGAGGCTCGTATTGGTGAACAAACTGAAGTAAAGCTGGTTGTGCGTAACAGAGGAAGTGCACCAGCGCGCAATATTGAACTGAGTGCATCACCACCTGTCGGCTGGACGGTTGAGTTTGAGCCGAAGCAGATTCCGGAGCTAGCAGCAGATCAAGTGGTCGAAGTGACGGCTAAAGTACAGCCCTCGAATCAGGCTATCGCGGGTGACTATCTCGTGACATTTACTGCACGTCCGGCTGAGGCTTCAGCGGCAACCAGTGAATTCCGCTTTACCGTGCTAACATCAACCCTGTGGGGTCTGGTTGGGATTGCGCTTATCGCAGTTGCGGTCGTCGGGGTTGGTCTAGCCGTGATGCGCTTTGGTCGTCGCTGAGCAGTCTATAAGAGGGTGAGAAGCGAGAAGGTTGTGAGATGAGGATGTTTCAATTCTCGTCACCTCTCACTTCTCACTCCTCTATCCTATGAGGTGGTGATATGGAAGAGGTTGTGGTAGAGTGCCGTGACCTTACCAAACAGTACGGCTCATTCACCGCTGTTGATCATCTCAATCTAACGGTGCGAAAGGGTGAGGTGTTTGGTCTGTTAGGTCCTAACGGCGCTGGTAAAACGACGACAATCCTGATGCTCCTTGGTCTGACTGAGCCGACCGGTGGAAGTGTGCGGGTGCTTGGCTTAGACCCGGCCCGTCAGCCACTGAGCGTAAAAGCACGAGTTGGTTATCTGCCCGATCAGGTTGGGTTTTACGATAACCTTACTGCACGTGAGAACCTGAGCTATATCGCGAAACTGAACGGTATTCGCGAGCCAGAAATGAGCCGACGGATTAACGCTGCTCTTGATCAGGTTGGTTTGAGCCAGGTTGCTGACCGTCGGGTCAAAACATTTTCGCGCGGTATGCGTCAGCGCCTGGGTGTGGCTGAGGTGTTGATCAAACAACCGCAACTTATCATCATGGACGAACCGACGCTGGCGCTTGATCCGGAAGCGGTACGTGAATTCCTCGATCTGATTCGGCAATTGAAGACGAGTGGGATCACGATGCTACTTTCGTCGCATCTGCTACAACAGGTGCAGGCAGTTTGTGATCGGGTTGGACTGTTCCACAAGGGGCGGATGGTACTGGAAGGGACGGTCAGTGAGCTGGCGCAACGAGTGTTGGGCGGTGCATACCGCATTCATCTCGAAGTAGAGGGCGGTGATGCGGTCGCGACGGCTCTGCGTGCACTTCCCGATGTGCTAAGTGTATCTCAGGAAGGCACACGCTTCTACAACATCGAAGCACGTGCCGATCTGCGAGCCGAGATCGCACGGAAAGTGGTCGAAGTAGGCGGTCGGTTGCTAGGCTTAAGCATTGACACTCCTAGTCTTGATGAGGTCTACGCTCGCTACTTCAAGAAAGGAGCAGCCTATGCAGCGACAACGTAGTAGTACGCCGGCTCGTCAGCAGCGCGAAGGATCGCCATGGACCGGGCTATGGGCAGTGGTGGCGAAAGAGATGGCCGATTATCTGACCAGTGTGCGCATGCTGATCCTGGAGGCGTTGATTCTCCTGACCGCCTTTGGAACGATCTACGCCGCAGCCCAGAATCTACGAGCCGGTACCGGTAGTGGCGATGATTTCCTGTTCTTGCGTCTCTTTACAACCGCTCGCGATCCATTACCGGCATTTGTTGGCTTTCTTGGCTTACTGGTGCCCCTATTAGCCATTGCACTGGCCTTCGACTCGGTGAATGGCGAATTTAACCAGCGCACGTTGTCGAAGGTGTTGGCTCAACCGATCTATCGCGATGCCCTCTTGATGGGTAAGTTTTTGGCCGGTTTGGGCACACTGGCGCTGGCACTGGCAGCAATCTGGTTGTTAATTGTCGGGATGGGATTACTTCAATTAGGTGTACCACCGACTGGTGAAGAGACCGTGCGTATCTTGTGGTTCCTGCTGGTTACAATCTTTTATGGTGGTATCTGGCTGGCGCTGGCGATGCTCTTCTCGATTATCTTTCGCCAACCGGCCACTGCGGCGTTGGCAGCGATTGCCGTTTGGCTCTTCTTCACCGTCTTTTGGGGTATTATAGCTAGCCTCCTGGCACGCACACTGCAACCGGTTCCGCCCGGTGATGTTCAGGCACTGGTCAATCAGATTCAGCTTGAACTGATGCTCACCCGGCTCTCACCCAACACCCTCTTCTCAGAGGTGGCGCTGGCGATGCTTAATCCGGCAGTGCGTGCACTGGGGTTGATCTTACCCATTCAGTTACACAATGCTATTCCGGGAACGCCGCTACCGGCTGCACAGAGCATTCTGCTAACATGGCCACATGCAACCGGTCTGATTGCGGCCACGATTGTGCTGTTTGCCATTGGTTACATCCTGTTTCAGCGCCAGGAGGTGCGGGCGTAGTAGGCGCAGCACCGCTGCGCACTCGTGGCAACGATTCATCTAGACTGGTGTGATCAACCGCATCGTATGGTCTGGAGAGGCGCAGCACCACTGCGCCCTTTCGTGTTTTGGAACGACCACCACTGCACCGATAGGTTTGTTCCTCTCCTGCTGCAAATGTCATCCTGCTAGATGGAGGACTAATGTTCTGTCGCAACATGTCATGAATTGGCGTACAATACAAGTAGTTTTAGAGGGTTCTGCTTTGTATCAACGATGTGAGCAATGAACAATGTCTTAGCTATTGCATTGGGTGCTGCAATCGGAGCAAATCTGCGTTACGGGATTAGTTTGTGGGCAGCTCAACGCTTAGGTACGTCGTGGCCTTATGGCACCTTCATCATTAATGTCCTGGGCTGTCTGGCGATTGGCTTTTTGCTAACGCTGATAACTAATCGGTTAACCGTCAGTGAGCCGATCCGCCTGATGCTGATTACCGGTCTGCTAGGTGGACTCACTACCTTCTCGACGTTTGGCTACGAGTGTTTTTTGCTGCTCAATGCCGGCAACTGGTTGGGAGCAGTTGGCTACATCGCCGGTAGTGTTGGTGGTGGGCTTTTGGCTGTTGTGCTGGGAGTAGGGCTTGGTCGTCTCTTGGGTGGTTAGGGGTCTCACTGCCTGGCTTCAGAACTGTGGCTTTTTCGGGTGGTGGTGACAGCGGAGAGGAGTGAGGAGAACAGGATGGGGATTTCACAACCTGTCTTATACTGCCTCTTCCTCCCTCTTTTTGGAAGCGAAGGGGGGGCTGGGGGAATGAGGGTGTCAGCGCGCTCTGTAGTACAGGCATTGAAAACGTTGAAACCCCCTACTCTGAAATGTGGGTGGTGTGTTTTCGTAACCGGCTGGAATAACCGATTAAGCTGACTGTTAATGAGAGACCGGCTGTAAAATAACCTGCTGCCTGTTGATGTGGTATGCGTTCCGTTGTATCGTCGGGGTAAAGAGGATGAACACATGGAGAGGAGGTCTCCGATGGAGCAGACCGTTACCCAGCAGCTCTGGATCTACATTGATGAGGGTGATAGCGTACAAGGGCAAACCATCGTTTCGCGTATTGTTGACACCTTGCGTTCTGCGGGAGCACCGGGTGTAACCGTGTTTCGAGGCGCTGGTGGTTATGGAACTCATGGAGTTTTTCACAGTGATCTCCTAGTAGAAATTCCCAGTCGTTTACCTTTAGTGATTACCTGCATTGACCGCAGTGATCGTCTGCAACGACTGATACCCAAAATAAGTGAATTGGTTCAGGAAGGTCTAATAGTGCTTTCACCAGTGCAGGTGGTCAAAGTTGGTCGGCGTGTTCGTAGTGCTTTCCCACCCCATCTCACTGTTGCAGATGTCATGAGCCAGGACGTTGCATCGGTCCATGTGGCGACACCGGTTGGCGATGTGGTACGTCTGTTGCTTGAACGAGGTCTGCGAGCAGTGCCGGTCATTGATGATAATCGCAAGGTGGTTGGTATCGTGACCGATGGCGATCTCTTGCAGCGTGGGGTGAGCCAATTACCCCTGCATTTGCAGCAGTTGTTACCGGTTGCCGAGCGGGCAGCACATCTGGCCGCAGTTGCTGCCAGACCCGAACGGGTTGCCGATGTCATGACACCCGATCCCAAAACAATCAACGCTACAGCATCGCTGGCCCAGGCAGCCTTAGTGATGACCGAGCACGATCACAAGCGACTACCGGTCGTTGATAACGATGGCAGACTGGTTGGTATGATCAGTCGGTCTGATCTGTTACAAACAGTAGCCAATTCTTTTGCGACGGTCACCGACCTCTTACCAGGAACAAGCCTTACCTCAGCAAAAACTGTCGGCGAAGTGATGATTCGTGATGTGCCGACGGTCAAGCCAGAGACTCCATTAGCTGAGACTCTGGATCGAATTCTCTCGACACCACGCCGACGAGCAGTGGTAATTGATGATGATCGGCGTGTGGTAGGTATCGTTAGCGATGGCGATATCCTACGTCGAGCAATGCGACCGGTAGCGCCAGGATTGCTCCAACGGTTCGCGATCTGGATCGGTGGCGGTACTCGTTCGCCAGAGCTAGAGCTGGCATTGAAAGATCATACCGCAGCGGATGTGATGACCAGTCCAGCTTTGACAGTGAATCCGGAAACGCCGATCACGGTGGCGGTAGAGTTGATGATAGAGCGACGGATCAAACGCTTGCCGGTTGTTGATGCTCAAGGCAAGCTAGTGGGTATGGTTGGGCGAGCAGCCCTGCTAGGGGCGTTACTGGCGGCAGATAGCACAGTTTCGCAAACAGGCAAGGAGGAAGCGTCTTCCTCCTGACTTCTCGCGGTTGATGCTTTGGGGCTTTTCAACGTGCTTTTCCTACCCGGTCGTGGTGACGAAGGCGAGCGTGAAGAGGAGTGCGCGAGTGGTGCGACTTCCTGGTCCTCTCCCATTTCCCCTCAAGGGCCTATCCGAAACATTCGGTCGTGGGAGATGAAGGTCATCGAAGGTCGCTCTCTGTATATCCGAACGTGTCATCTCTCACGATTCGAGACCACGTTCGGACGTCGATGGGTATCGTTTGTAGGGGCATGGCGTCGCTGTGTCCTCGTGGTTCCCAAATGTGATGCCATCTGACGACAAATTTCACCCGTCGTAACGTGACGGCGAGGTATGCGGATAGTTTTCAATACCAATCCTGTTCACAAAAACTGTGTATCCTGGTGCATCGGCCTCTCGTCCACATCCTCCACTACGTCGACGAACGGTGGCCCGTTCCGCCAGCTACCCCATGCCCCCGCAGGCGGGTGGGCCAGTGGTGCTTGGTGGAGCCTATGGATGATAGGGCACTGATGTGCTCGCCGAAAGATTCTAGTCGTCCACTGTTCTGGAGGGCCGGAGGCCCGCGCACCCAGGTGACCGCGTAGGTCGGGAGTCATCGACAGCAGGGAGGGGCTTCGTTGTCGGTGTCACGCTGCTGGTATATCGGTGACCCGCAGCAGAGAAGGCTACCCCCTCTCTGATCCACGGTTCTGCTTGACAGAAGTGGTAGATCATCTCAAGGTAGCAGGATGGTATACAGTTTGCACAAACAGGACTAGTGTAAGAGCTTGATCCAAAACCTGGATTTCTCATTGGGCACGTACTGTGCCTGTGAAACCGCTGTGTTAGGAGGCCAACGTTCTGTTCCTCCATCTGCCATTCCCTCTGCCGAGCGGGCAGCGCCAGGTGCCGACGGTTTGGGTGAGCGATGTTCACCCCACACCCTACGTTCCCCCTTCCTCTCACTGTGGAGGAGAGGAAGGGGGAAGGTGAGGGCCGCCAGGCGCGCTCCGCAACACGTGCACTGAAAACGTGTAAACCTCTTTCCATCACGATCAAAAGCCCAGGTTTTTGATCATGCAAGTAGAGAAGGAGTGCCTTCTCACGCTAACGTGAGCTGTGGTACCATAGAGAACGGAATAACGATCAACATCTTATGAACCTATCAACGATAGACCAGAGGGAACTATGCTGACCGAATTGCAAGACAAGTTAGAAACAGTTCGCACACGGTTTGCCAATCTACGGGGGCACCTTTGACTTAGCGGCAAAGCAAGCCGAAATTGAACAACTGGAAGCCCGTGCTGCCGATCCCGATTTGTGGAATACACCGCGGATAGCCCAAGAGATCATGCAGCGTCTCACCCGCTTAAAAGAAGAGGTAACGTCATGGAATGACCTCGAACGTCGGATAACGAGTGTTGCCGAACTGATCGAGTTGGCCGAAGGGGAAGGAGATGATTCGCTGAGCAATGAACTGGCTGCTGAAGTGCACGCCATTCAGCAAGAGGTTGCTCAGCGTGAACTTGAAATTCTCCTTAGCGGCCCGTATGATGACCGCGATGCCTTTTTATCGGTGCAGGCCGGTATGGGTGGTACTGATGCCCAAGACTGGGCAGCAATGCTATTGCGAATGTACACGCGCTGGGCTGAACGCCGGGGCTATACCGTCAATCTGATTGATCTGAGCGAGGGTGAAGAGGCAGGGATCAAGAGTGCAACCATTGAAATTCGTGGCCCCTATGCTTATGGTTATGCCCGTGCTGAAGCAGGAATTCACCGTCTGATCCGGTTATCGCCCTTCAATGCGGCCCATACGCGCCAGACCAGCTTTGCCCGTGTGGAGGTGATGCCAGAAGTTGACGATGCGCCCGAAGTCGAGATAAAGCCGGAAGATTTGCGAATTGATGTCTTCCGCAGCGCAGGGCATGGTGGGCAAGGTGTGAACACAACCGACTCGGCGGTACGAATTACTCACCTACCAACCGGTATTGTCGTCACCTGTCAAAATGAGCGATCACAGATTCAGAACCGCGAGTTGGCGCTGCGGGTCTTGCGAGCACGGTTACTCGAACGAGAGCTACAGCGTCAGGCAGAAGAGCGAGCACGCCTGCGCGGGGAGTATCGTGAGGCGGCGTTTGGTAATCAGATGCGAACATATTATCTACATCCTTCGACACTGGTGAAGGATCACCGTACCGATTACGAAACAAGTAATGTGCAGGCAGTGCTCGATGGCGAGATCGATCCGTTTATTGAAGCCTTTCTGCGGGCAAACGTGCGGGAGTCATGATGGAAATCAAATATACGCCATGGCGTATGCGTTACATCAAGCGGGGCGATGTCCCCGATGAAGGGTGTGTCTTTTGTGCGATAGCGGCTGCTGATGGTTCTGATGATGCCGAACGGCTGGTGCTTTATCGCGGGCAATACTGTTTTGTGGTGATGAATCTCTACCCCTACAATACCGCCCATCTGATGGTTGTTCCCTACAGCCATATTGCCGATCTCACTGCGCTCGATCAGGCGGTTGCTACTGAATTATTCGGTCTGACGCAGCGTAGTGTAGCGATCCTTCAGACCGAGTACGCTCCCCACGGTTTCAACCTAGGTATGAACCTAGGGCGCGTCGCAGGAGCTGGTATCGCCGATCATCTGCATATGCACATTGTTCCGCGTTGGAACGGTGATACTAACTTTATGCCGGTGATCGGCGACACAAAACTAATCCCCGAATCGCTTGACGAAACCTATAATCGGCTTCGGCCACATTTCGCAGTGCTTAGCTCAATGTCCGGTCAATCAGCTCAACTAGATGATGCACCTCAAACGGCTTCTGAATAATCACAGCGCCTTCAGCTTCGAGATCGGCAAACCACGGTTTACGGCTGAGCGCCGTCATCAAAAAGATCGGGATGCCGTCATCTTGCAGGCGTTCCTTGATGCGTTGGAAGGTCTCAACTCCATCCATATTAGGCATCATAATATCACTGATAACCAGGCTGGGTGAGATGTTTTCCAGCATGCGTAGTCCTTCGAGGCCATCGCGGGCGAGAACGACTTCATAACCGGCATTGCGAAGCGCGATAGAGAGAATATTCTGAAGCCCGAGATCATCGTCGATGATAAAGATTGTACCCTTACTTGCTGGCATATCGGTTTCCTTACCGGTTTTTTTAATGAAGCTGTGCCGGGATAGGTTGGAGTGGTCTGGTGTCATGTTGGACGCCATTATACCAGAGAGTAACAGATAGATATTCAATAATGAGGAGCGCAGAATGAGCCATTCTGTACCAGCGGTATTAGCCGAGTATCCCTTCCACTATCGCATTGAAGTTCGCTTTCGCGATCTTGATGCACTCGGTCATGTGAATAATGCGGTCTACGCCACTTATTTTGAATCGGCGCGGATCGCTTACTATCAGCGACTGGTTGGTGGTTCCCTTGATCGCTTGGGGATTATTCTGGCCGAATTGACGATCAGTTACAAAGCGCCAGCCCATTTTGGTGATGAGTTGTTGGTTGGGGTGCGGGTCGGTAAGATTGGTGGCAAGAGTTTTACAATGGATTACGCAATTGCCCGTGTCGGCGACGGCGCTCTGATCGCGACCGGACAGTCGGTGCTGGTCGCGTATGATTATGCTGCTGGACGCAGTGTGCCCGTAAGCGACGAATTCCGGGCGCGGGTGGCTGAGATGCAGGGAGAGCGGTAAGAGCTTGTCTGCAATATAAGTTGGGAATGTAGTTCCTGCATAGTGACGTGGGTTGGCAGCTCTCTGCTTATGGTTGCAGATGTGTGAAATACGTTCACGTAAGGAATGTTGATGTTTGATGGGATTTCTCATGACAGATGATACCACCGCACTAGGATCCTGCTCAAAAACTCGGCTTTCTCATCGGGTACGTACCGTGCCTGCACGACCATTGGGTGGGGGGTTGCCAATATTCGTTCACTCCTGTCCCCCGCGTTCCCCTTTGCTCTCCCACACAGGGATAGGAAGGGGATGAGGGGGAAAGTGAGAGGTGCTAGGCGTGCTCCGCAGCACAGAAACTTAAACCATTGCAACACTGTTCTAGCGCGGCGGAGACGCATGCGTTGCCCGCCACAGTTTCCCTGACCACTATGGCGATTCATGGTCGGGACTCAGCAAAAGCTCAGGTTTTTGATCATACTCTAAGGCGGTAATTCTACCTAAACTGAAGCCGCATGACCATGATAGTCAGTCTGTGGATAGTTGACACGAGCATAAGCTTGAGGAAGACGTGACTGTAACCAGAGGTATCACGGTGAACTCAAAGCATGGACGTGTTTCTGCTATGCCCTATACGTTCCGTACGCTCTGTGTGCTCTGTGGTTCGTTGTTGCGCCAAGTTCACTTCCGAACAACTATTTCAGACTCAAACCGGCCATTCAATACTATCACATGTACTGGCTCTGATACACTATGGAGGTGCTATGAATCGCTTCGATCGTCACATCAACCCGCGCCAGCTCCCAAAGGCTGCGCTCATTGGGGCTGCGATTGGTGTTGTAGCTAATCTGATAGTATACGCGATAGCGCGTGGTGGTGGCCTTGAGTTTAGTGCACCGGTACCACCTACCAATCAACCGATGCCCTTACCGGTGGTTGCCGTTGTTGTCGCTACTGTTATACCGGCGATTGGTGCGGCTGTGTTACTGGCACTGCTCAATCGGTTTACCTCGCGACCATTGCGTGTGTTTCTGATCTGTGCAGGAGTTGTATTAGTACTCTCGTTTGCCGGGCCTTTTACTTTGCCTGTTAGTCTGCTCGAACAAATGATTCTCAACCTGATGCATGTGATTGCAGCAGGCGCCATTGTTTGGGCGCTCGTGAATTATACGGTAGAGGAATAAGCGCCTGTCCGAACAATGCTGTTGCGGGAAACGAAGGTCAGCAAATGAGGTTGCCCCTCATCAGATCGGAGGGCATCCGAAAGTGTCATTTTCTACAATCCGCGACGACGTTCGGGTACCGAATAGGCATTGGCCGTTCGGCAACCGTTGGATGTATCTGTAGGAGCAGGGCGCTGCCTCGCCTCAAGTCCCAAGTGGCGCCTTTATCCAGAAAGTTCTACACAAAATCGAATCTGCTCGTCAGTTGTTTGCTCGTCCTTTCTCCCACTTTCAATCCTATCGAGCAATCTTCTCTTGCATAGTCGTAGTGTTCGCGATTACAAGTCGAGTCTGAGCTGACGATCGGTAACAGCGCCGGATGTACGCCTACGAGTTGCTTGCCAGCGCCGCGAACCGTGGCGCTCATGTACTGCGGCTGCTTCTTGCGCCGTTTCTGGTCGGGCACGTACTGCCGCGATTGCTGCCCGCGCTCGCCGGTAGGCAACGTCGTGGTCAACGATTGGTGCTGGATAGTCGCGCCCAATCCGACATCCGGCACGCTCCTGGCTGCTACGGTCAAGCAGCCAGGGGGTGTGAATGTACGCGGTCGGAATGTTTGCCAGTTCAGGAACCCAACGCCGGATGAAAGTACCCTCTGGATCGTGATCAATACTCTGTTTGATCGGATTGTAAATACGAATGGTACGATTTCCTGACGTACCGGCCTGCATCTGCATCTGACAGTAATGAATGCCCGGTTCATAGTCGATCCAGCGCCGGGCCAAAATGAGCGCCGGTTCGCGCCAGGGTTGCCAGAGATCGTAGGCAACAAAACTGACCAGCATTGCCCGCATCCGAAAATTAAGCCATCCCGTAGCGGTGAGTGCACGCATACAGGCATCAACGAATGGATAACCGGTGCGCCCGGCTGCCCACGCTACAATCAGGTCAGGGCGATAGTGTTCCTCGCGCATGCCGTCATACGCTCGCACCAGATTGCGAATCTCTATTTCGGGTTCATCTTCAAGTTTCTGGATGAAGTGACAACGCCAGTGCAAACGCGACTCAAACGCAGTGAGTGCTCGCAGCCACGATCGTTCTTCTGGGGCAGCATTGGCGTTAAGTTCGGCAATGCGTTGACGTGTTTTTTGAACCACCGTGCGGATCGATAATGCACCCCAAGTCAGATAGGCGCTCAAGCGTGAACAACCTTCCCACGCCGTTAGTGGGCTGGAGAGTGCCCGATGGTAGTTGCGGCTTCGTCGGTAGAGAAAATCGTCGAGGAGTCTGAGTGCGGCTGTTTCACCGGGTGGTTGGTGTTCGGTTAGGGTGTCAGGCGGCAATGATAGGTCTTGAGCAGTTGGAATTGCGCCTGGATCAATTGCGAGTGTTGGTAAGACCGATGGTGGGATGGCCGGTGTTGCGCTCATGCGCTGTTCCCAGTGAGCCTGCCATTCATCACGTGATGATAGGCGGCGCACAACGCCATTTTGGGGCAGCTCATAAAACGGAATTCCGCGTGTTCGTGCCCATCGCCGCACGGCCCGGTCACGGGCATAGCTCAATAGATTTCCCGTTTCTTCGTGGGCCCAGATCGCTTCGACAGGCCATTCCCGTGTCAGTTGGTCGAGAACATCAACAGCTTCACCTACGCGCACGACCAGGGGTTGACCGAGCCTTGCCAGAGCGGTGCGTAGTTCGTGGAGGCATCCGCGAATGAATGTCCAATGCCGGGTTGCGAAATCAGGTGCATGCACGAGCGATGGCTCGACGATGTAGAGTGGGAATACCGGGCCACGTGCGGCAGCGGCACTTAACGCCGGATGATCGTGAATGCGCAGATCGCGTTTGAACCAGACAAGCTGCATAATGTGTCAAAGGGTAGCATAACATAATGATGCCCGCATCATGTATGGTACCACGGTTAAGGTTATTGCTAAAACATACTACGGCGAAAAGATATGGCATATACCCAACGTAGGCCAGCGGCCCACACCTTCAGGCGACTGTCTAAAGTAGGTGATATTTTGTGACATTTGTCGGTGTTCTTCTGCTGTTGCACCGTCCAATTGCGAAGGTCTACTCAATCACTCTTCGTTCTTCGTCTCTATACGATCAACGACGATACCTAGGGTGCGGCCATCTGGAGCTGTCCACGGTGTTACCCGTAGCTCAATCTCGCGTAACTTACTATGAGTTGTATGCGATGGTAGTTGGATGGTTAACCAGCGCCACGCTGTGTCGAGCTTGAACGGGTGACAAATGTTGTCAACGCAGAACTGACCGTTTACGGGAGCGTCAGGGCGCAACGCTGCCATACGTAGCCGCACAATCCGACTGTTTGCCGCTAATCGGATGCGGGCTACTGCACCCGTCCAGCGGCTACGAGCGCCAGCCAGCGTCTCTGCCGGATAGAAGCCGGCCAGATACCCGAAGTCCAATCCATCACCAACGTCAATGATTGCCGACGGTGATGGGTATGTGTCACGCCAGGCCAGATCGAGAAGGCGTTGTTCACTCACGTATTGCGGTCGGTATGCCTGTTGCGCTGCGGGTAGATCACCCATTTCGCGCAACAGATCGCCCAGCCGAACATACGATGGTGGGTAGAGCAGGTTGAGGCGCTGCGCGGCTCGATATGCGCTTAATGCACCGTCAACATCTTGTCGGGTACGTAACACATCGCCCAACGCCAGATAGCCGTCGGGGGTAGGATGGGCAGCGATTGCCTGCTGATAGGCAGTTGTAGCCAGCGCTAGGTTGCCTGATAGACGGGCAAGGTCACCGCTGAGCCGCCAAAAGCTCCGCAGGCTGCCCTGAATGGCGTACTCCCAGTGATAAGCCATTCCTATCGAGAGGCCAACTGCACCGCTGACCACAAGTGCGACACCGAGTGCTTTGGGCACCAGATGAGGCCGGTCTCTGAATGCAACCCAGGCTCGAGCTGCGTATGGAATAAGGGCAAAGAAGATAAAATGGCGGTAGCGTCCTTCCCCATGGGTTACCAGCGATACGGCTATGAAGTAGACCAGCCATAGCCCAAACAAGATTGCCGGTGTTCGTCTATGGAAGGCTGCATACACAAGCGCAGCAATACCGCTAAGAGCGATCAGCGCGTAGAGCAGGTCATCGAAGATCAGGGCAGCAAAGAACAACAGTGGTGGTGGGTCGGCCCGATAATCTTCAAGGAGGAACCGATCCTGAATCGCTTTCACCCGCCAGATTGCCAGCCAGTTGGGCCACAGTTTGCGCAGCAGGATGGTCGGGTCTTCACGCAGTCGTTCGAGGCCACGCGCAGTAGCGTAAGCCGCACGTTCGGCAGGGTCAGGAATTGTTTCGAGCACGCGAAAGATGGTTGCCATATCTTCGCGTGGTTCATTGAAAGCCCAGAGGTTGTACGAGAGACCAGTTTCGATCAGAATGCAGCTCCGGTAACTCAGGCAATTACGAATCGTCCACGGCGCCACGACGATCATGGCCGTTATCGCAAACGCACATCCGACCAAGAGTGCCGCCGGACGGCGGAACAGGTACTGCCAGTGACCCGCAGCACTTGCTGCAACCCAGACCACTACGATGAGCGTAAAGTACAGCGGTAGCGAGCGAGTCAGAAGCGCCAGTCCCCATAGTCCACTGGCTGCAAACAACCGCCAATCGCGCCATTGTGCACCACGTTGCCACCAGACCAGTAGTAACCAGCAGGCTGTGCCGAAGAGCGCCGTGAACAACGTTTCACTCATATAAAGTGCAGCAAACGTGGCGTAGGTAAGGAGAATGGCTGCACTGAGGGCGGCAAGCCGATGTACCGGCGGCCCTGCGTCGTCGTTGATAGCCTGTGACAGACGGTATATCAGAAAGACGTTAAACACACTGACCGCGATGTTGGGTAGTGCAGCCAGCCAGACATCACCTCCACTGAGCCAGAGCGATCCGGCCAGCCAGAGCGGATAGAGTGGTGCCCGCAACCAATGGTAACGTTCGTAGAAACTCCAGCCGCGTCCGGCCAGTAGGTCGCGGGCGACCGTGAGATATTCGACTTCATCGTTCGCCGGCAAATGCAGGGGTTGCATCCAGAGCGCTAATCGAATCAGAGCGGCCAGCGATAGGATTGCAATAAGCCACCATACTTCGCGTTTCATCGTACCTCCGCGAAGACAAGTTGTACCCCAAGCCGACGACCATCAGCACTAGCCGGATCGTACTGGCGGGGCCAGAAGGTAGGGGAACGAATAGAGATGATGACTTCTCGCGACGAGGTTGTTATTGGTAACGGTAAGGTGATGGTTTGCCGGTCAGCACCAATCGTAAACGGTTGCGGTTTCCTACCGGTAACAGTTACCCAGATCGTTACCGCACTCTTGTCTGGACGACCGCTCTGTAGGGTTAGTGCAATCTGCTGCGCACCGGCCGGAGCGGTTAGTCGCACCTGTGCCCAGCGGGTTGTCCAACGCCAGTGGTGTTCACCCGGAAGCGGCTGGTGCATGCCACGGATAAAACCCAAATCCAGACCATCACCCAGCAGCAGCCTCGTTGGTGGCGGGGTTACTGCCCGTGCCCAAAGCCAGGCGGCGAGGTCTTCACGTGATGCGGTGGCGAATCCGTTCAGTTCACGTTGTGCAGCAATCAGATCGCCTTGGCGTCGCAGGACATCACCGCGCAGCAGATGTGGATAGGGATGGGCAGGGAGCACGGAAATGGCTTCATCAAGCCAGTGCAGTGCTGTGGTTTCATCACCATTACGCAGAGCGGCTCTGGCCAGAGCGACGCGGGCCAGTACCGATTGTCCGTCATACGCTAGTGCTTTGGATGCTGCATTTGCTGCCGTCATTGCATCGCCGTTGGTAAGCGCCTGCTCGGCCAGCAACAGATTCCAGTGCTTGTTCGCCAGTTGCCATGCCATGATGGGATATGGTGCATGCCAGAGCGTGATTAGTACCATAAAGAACGGTACGAGCAGTGTCCATCGCTGACGATGTAGAAAAGCTGTACGTAATCTTACTTGCCAGGCTGCACCTACCATACCGGTGTAGGCAAGAAGAACCGGATAGAGCGGAAGCCGATAACGAAGTTCGACATGGAAGATCAGCGTGGTAAAGAGGACGTAAGCAGTCCATGCGCCCAACAACCAGCCCGGTTGCGCCAGTGTGTGGAAGGCGGTCAAAGTGCGTTGGGTCGGGTCAGGGTGTACCGCGTGCCAGCGCTGCACCAGGCCATAGCTACCGGCCAGCAGGATCAGCAGCCATGCGCCATCGCCAAGTACCAGGCGAGCCGCAACTTCAGCCGCCGACACCCAGATCGCCGGTCGTGCCCGCATATCGTCGGTATGTTCGAGCGCGAAAAAGCGACGTAACTCCTGGCCCATTTTTATGATGAAACGCACCGGATCGGCCAGAATAGCTGCTACTCCCCGTTCGGTTGCCAGTCGCTGTCGGTATAGACGATCTTCACCGAGCGCATAAAGTTGAGCTTTTACCGCTTCCCGACCAGCAGGATCGTTGTCAAGCCATAAATTCTCGGCGCCAGTGGTGTCGATTAAAATGACTCCGCCGTAGGTCAGGGTATTGCGGATCGTCCATGGCCCTACCACCAGTGACCATCCCAGCAGGAATATGCCGATATGAATGAATGTTTGTCGACGTTGCCCGCTTTGCCAGCCATTGATCAGCCACCAACCCATTGTTAGTGGTAAGAGTGGCAACGCCACTGAGCGGATTAGGCACAATGCACCGGTAACAACACCGGCACAGACCGCGAGTCGAGAGGTCTGTTGTGGTAACAGGATCAACCAGAACAGCAGACTGAGACCGGCTAGAAAGAGGGTTTCTGTCAGTAGTTCGGTAGCGTTAGCTGCCAGCGTGTAATTGAGGGCGGTAAGTAAACCGGCCAGCAAACTGGCCCAGCGGGCAAAGGCAGGTGGTGCTTGCGGTACACTGCGTCGTGCAAGAGTATGGGTGAGCAGAATGATGAGCGGTACCGTGAGCGTACTAATGATACTTTGCACCAGACGCAGGTTTTGCACCAGCGAATCAACAAAGAGGATCGCCGTCGCCAGAAAAAGTGGGTACAGCGGTGGCCGCATCAGACGTAGTTCGACGTACCGCCGTTCTTGCAAGAGGGTTATGGCCTGGGCTAGATACTCAGCTTCATCGCCGCCTAACGGATACAGTTCACGCCAGCGCCAGACCAGCAGGCGAAACACCAATGCCAGCCCGGTTAGAGCCATAATTGCTAGCCACCAGTTTCTTCGATAACCTGCCTGGTTACGTGTCATATCAAAAGACCTGCAACAGAGAAGGGCGGGTACCACACCCACCTGTTATAGCGTTCCTACTAATCCTCTGCGTGAACCTTGTGAGTTCCTCACTTGATCTGACCCCTCTACCACGCAGAGCCGTGGATCAGACAGGGGTTTTCAATGTTCTCAGCTTTGATTCGTCTGTGCTGCTGGGCAATACACTAGCGGCGGGGTGCCGACGAACCTCCGCCACCTGTTGCCGATGCTTCCTGAATCACGCGGTTAGCCGGATACACGGCTTGCGCAGACAGTATTGGTATCAGAGAGTGCAAGGAAGCTGAAAGGCCGCTAAGAGCGTGATCACAAACCTGAATTTCTTATTGGGAACGTACCGTACCCGGGCAACCACTGTGTTGGGAGGCAACGTTCTGTTCCGCCATCAGCCACACGTTCCCGCTGCCGAGCGTGCAACGCCCGGCGCTGCGCGTGACGGGTTAGGTGAGCGAGGGTCACGCCGCTGCACGTTCCCCCTTCCTCTCCCCCACAGGGAGAGGAAGGGGATAAGGGGGAAGGTGAGGGCCGCCATGCGTGCACCGCAGTACAGGCACTGAAACCGTCGAAACCCTTTGCCATCGCGTTGCAGAGACGTATGCGTTGCCCGCCACTGTTTCCCTGACCACTGTGGTGCTGTCATGGTCGAGACTCTTCAAAAGCCCAGGTTTTTGATCAGGCTCTAAGGCCCCCTCGCCGGTTGGGATTCGCATGCTCGTATGTGCCATTCCATCCAGGTTGACCGTTATATACGCGAGAACGATCGAGCGCAATACCTGTGCGATACGAAATCTTCTCTTGCAAGTGGAAACCATAGAAAGCGGATACCTCCCCTGCCTCTCCTCACGGACACGAGGAGAGGCAGGTGGAAGCGAGGGGCAACCACACTCTTCAGTTATATCTTCCGTGCACTCAGCGCCTCTTTCACCAAACCGGCAATATCGGCTGGCATCCGAGCCACGCGCACTCCGACACTTTCAAGTGCGGTAATCTTCTCTTGGGCTGTTCCTTCACCGCCGCTAATGATCGCGCCCGCGTGTCCCATTCGCTTTCCGGGCGGTGCTGTCTGACCGGCAATGAAGCCTACTACCGGCTTACTGACGTGAGCTTTAATGTACGCCGCTGCCTCTTGTTCGGCGGTACCACCAATCTCGCCGATCAGAACGATGGCTTCAGTCTGCGGATCGGCTTCAAACATTGCCAACACATCGATAAAGTTTGTGCCGATGATCGGATCACCGCCGATTCCAACAATCGTACTCTGACCAATACCCAGCCGTGTGAGTGCATCAACTGCTTCGTATGTCAATGTTCCCGATTTGCTGACAATGCCAACGGGGCCGGGCATGGCAATATTGCCGGGAATGATGCCTACTTTGGCAGCACCCGGTGTGAGGAGGCCGGGGCAGTTAGGACCGATCAGACGTACTCCGCACTCCTGGATAAAGGCATAGGTGCTAACCATGTCGAGCGCCGGAATGCCTTCAGTGATACAAACAATCAAGGGAATACCGGCTGCTGCCGACTCACGAATGGCATCAGGTGCGAAGGGTGCCGGTACATAAATCACGGCAGTATTCGCACCTGTAGCTGCTACCGCTTCTGACACCGTGTTAAATACCGGTACCCTGCCATCAATTGCCGTTTGTCCGCCACGCCCTGGCACAACTCCGGCTACCACCTTTGTCCCGTACTCGATCATCTGGCGAGTATGGAATTCTCCTTCTTTGCCGGTGATCCCCTGTACCAACAATCGGGTGTTGGCATCGATCAGAATGCTCACTCGTTCCTCCTTGTCATCTGTTTACACACTCGCTATCAGCGTTCGCCCCAACATCGCAGTTTTTTAATTTCTTCGTGTGCTGCTTCCGCGTCCCCAATATCTTCGGAAGAAAAGGGGATCGGAACAGGTTATCAACAGCGCCTGCGTCAGAATTTCTAATAGGTATCGCTATGTGGTGGTTCTGATACCATTCCTTCTGATGCTTGCACAATGGCGACACCAGCCGAAGTGCCGATTCGGGTTGCGCCAGCCGCAATCAACTCCTGCGCCATTGTTAGTGAGCGTATTCCGCCCGACGCCTTCACCCCGATGGTCGGGCCAACGACAGCCCGCATGAGCCGAATGTCGGCAACGGTCGCACCACCTGGCCCAAAACCGGTACTGGTTTTGACAAAATCAGCCCCGGCGCGTACTGCCAGAATACAAGCCGCAATCTTTTCAATATCGGTCAGCAGACCGGTTTCCAGAATAACTTTGACCAGCACACCACTGGCATGTGCAGCATCAGTGACGGCACGAATATCATCGACGACGGCGTGATACTCGCGGCCGCGCAATGCACCAATCGCCATCACCATATCAACTTCGTGTGCGCCGTGACCGATTGCTTGCACCGTTTCAAAGACTTTCACTTTCGTGGTCGTTGCACCGAGCGGGAAACCAATAACCGTGCAAACACGTACCGGAGAACCGGCTAGTGCGCGTGCACAGCGCTCGACATAACGCGGATTGACACAAACACTGGCGAAGCGGTATTGTTTGGCTTCATTGCACAGTCGATCAATCTGCTCGACCGTTGCTTCTGGTTTAAGTAAGGTGTGATCGATCAGGCTGGCAATCGGAGTGTCTGAAGCTGGTGGAGGTGGCACATTCGCCAACGGTGTCCCACTTGGGAGACCGACCAACGACTCTATTTGTGATCGCACCTGCGCAATTACATCTTCCACAACAACGCTCCTCTTGACGGGTGGCGCCCTTATTCGACATCATTCACGATGCTATTGTAGCATAGCTAGGCAAGCTGTTCGCTGAATGGTAATGATAGGCGAATGACATTATGGACTGATTTCAACGCCGGCTTTGCGCACGACGATGTTGGTGAATAGGAAAGGAATATCCTTTGCTTATTCACGCTACGTCGTAGCCCATATGCGACCTGATCTGGGAGCGCGGGCCTTTGGCCTGCATCCTGATGGAGGAGCGTACCTTTCTCCCTATTATGTTCCTGTCGTAGAGCGATTTGGTAAGCGATAATGGGTTTTCTGGCATTGCGATGCGTAATCTGCTCATCCTTGAAGTGGGTCGAGACAATAAGACGATGCGCTGTCTTTCCACTTGAATCGGTGTACCACATGTGGAGGAGAAATATCCCGTTTCTATCGGGAATGACGGTACGATGCAAATATGCGAAATAACGAGACTTGGGAGGTTGATAATGACACGTTTTGATGTGATCGGCGTAGGGATTGCCAGTTGGGATTTGATCGGTGTGACAGCACACCCACCTACGCTTGGTCAAAAGCAGCCGTTGGCCGGATATGTGGAGATGGGAGGTGGCCCGGTGGCAACGGCCCTGGTAACGCTGGCCCGGCTCGGAGCACGAGTGGCATTGTTGAGTGCCGTTGGTGATGATCGGTACGGGACTGCTATTCGCGCAGAGCTGAACCGTTTTGGAGTTGATACCTCTCTCCTTATGACGGGTCATGGCTCGTCGCACATTGCCTTCGTCCTGGCCGAGCCAGGAAGCGACCGGCGTACTGTCTGGTGGTACAACGAAGCGGCTGTCTTTAGCAATCTTGACTTTCCACCAGCACTGGCAGCACAAACTCGTGCCTTGCTGATCGACAGTCATCTGCCAGTCGCACTGACGGCTGCTCGTCAGGTGCGCGCTGCTGGCGGACGGATCATGATTGACGCTGAGCGGGTAAATCCGACGGTGCTAGAGTTGCTGCCTCTGTGTGATGACATTGTGGTCTCAGCCAATTTTGCCCGTGCTGTGACCGGTCTTTCCGATCTAGCTGCGGCAACGCAGGCTCTGGCCGAACGGTATCGCACATTGGTTGTAGTGACGGCTGGTGAGGCTGGAAGTTGGGCCTGTTCAGGTGGCGAACTGATCTTTACGCCTGCATTTCCTACCAGTCCGGTGGATACGACCGGTTGTGGTGATGTTTTTCACGGTGCACTGCTCTTTTCTTTACTCCGTAACGATCCCTTGCCGATGGCCCTGCGTTTTGCCAGCGCCGCTGCCGCGCTCAAAACTCGTGGTCTTGGTGGCCGTAGCTCCCTGCCAACATTGGCCGAGGTTGAGACATTCATGCGCGAAGCTCCACCAACACCATAGTCCGGCTTGCGTTATGGCCTTTGTTGTTGAGAGTGTGGAGCTGAACATGCTCAAAAAGCACGGCTCACCTCTGAGGGTGCTGTACTTCAAACGTAAGGGCGAGGCAGTATCTCGCCCTCCTTAAAAAGCGATTTGCCGATGACGCAGACTGATACTTTGTAAGATACCGACCGCAGCCAGCGTAGTCAGCATAAAACTCCCACCAGCCGAGACGAATGGTAATGGCAGACCGGTAACCGGCAGTAAACTCATGTTCATACCGAGATTGATGATGATATGGCTGAAAAGCATCCCAAAAATACCGAGAGCGACCAATCGTCCGAATTGATCACGAGCTTTCCCGGCAACAGTGAGCGTCTGCCAGAGTAAGACGGTCAGAAACACAATCAATACCACACCACCGATAAAGCCTAACTCTTCACCAATCACTGCAAAGATAAAGTCGGTATGTTGCACCGGCACATAGTTGCCCTGGCTAAACAGACCACGGGTAAGTCCTGCACCGGTAAGACCGCCCGAACTAATTGCGTTAAGTGCTTGAATCACGTTATAAGCAGCATTAAAATCAGCCGCCGCCGGATTGGTGAGCAGATAGTAAAAGGTGCTGAGCCGGATTTGCTGATACGAGTCGAGCACGTGATGCCAGGCAATCCACGCAAGGGGAATTGATACAACGAGTAATGTCAGCAATTGCGATAACCGCATACCGCCCCCCCATGCGATCACCAACCAGATGCTGGCCATAACCAGGGTCGTCCCTAAATCGGGTTGAACGAAGATCAAAGCCATGGGAGGTATTGCAATCAGCAGGCCACCGGCCTGGATGAACCAGCTGCCACCACGATCAGCATAGCGCTGCCAGTAGGCGGCCAGCGTCAGGATTAGTACCAGTTTTGCCAATTCTGCTGGCTGAAAAGTACGTTCGCCGATGGCAATCCAGCTTTGTGCCCCTTCGCTGATGCGCCCAACAACCAGCACTGCGCTTAGTAGAAGAATAATACCGATGTAGAGCGGTCGAGCGAGACTCGAGAGCAGACGGTAATCAAACAACATCATGGCTCCCATGAGGAGCAGACCAATGATGATGTAGATGATTTGACGGTCAAAGACAGGACGTAGTGGGAGCCCATTACCGGCTACGGCGTTAAGGGTAGCACTGTGGAGCGCTAAAATGCCGATAATGAGCAACACGATCACGCTCCCCAATATGGCCCAGTCCAGATCACGCCAGCGTCTGATCTCCATCCTTTCCCTCTTTGGGTGTTTTCAAGCAGCCGAGGTTACGCTCGGATTCGTAATTAACCGGATTACGTGATCCTCTCATGTATTAGCGGTCGTCCGATTGCTATGGCAATCCGTTGCAATTGTTGCATTAATTCGGCGAAACCTTCAGGTACCAGCGATTGAGTACCGTCACAAACAGCAAAGGCCGGATTATCGTGTACTTCAATGATCAAACCGTCAGCACCGGCAGCAATCGCCGCTCGCGCCATCGGTATTACCATATCAGCCCGTCCACTGGCGTGTGATGGATCAACAATCACCGGGAGATGAGAAAGTTTCTTGATCAGCGGAACCGCTCCTAGGTCGAGAGTAAAGCGAAGACTGTCGTCAAATGTGCGAATCCCTCGTTCACACAGGACAACATGCGGATTGCCCTCGGCCAAAATGTATTCAGCGGCCAAGAGCAGGTCTTTCACTGTGGCAGCAAAACCTCGTTTGAGTAGGACAGGATGCCGGGTACGTCCGACTGCACGGAGCAGCGAATAGTTTTGCATGTTACGCGCACCGATTTGCAACATATCGGCGTACTGGGTTACCAGGGGGAGGGTTTCTGTGTCCATCACTTCGGTAACGACCGGCATCCCGGTTAGTGCCCGTGCTTCGGCCAGAATCTGTAACCCGACCTCCCCCAAACCCTGGAAGGTATAGGGCGATGTCCGTGGCTTGTAGGCACCACCCCGCAGCATAACTGCACCGGCAGCTTGAACAGCATGGGCTATCTTCAGCGTTTGCTCACGACTTTCGACAGTACACGGACCGGCAATAATGGCAATCCCATGACCACCAATTGGCACCCCTCCGACGTCGACGACAGTATCGAGTTCTTTGAATTCCCGACTTACTAGCTTATACGGTACTGTTACACGGATTAATTGGCTCACTCCGGGCAGACGTTGTAATCGCCCGGCTTGCTCGATTGGGCCTTGATTTCCCGTTATGCCAATTGCGGTACGGGTTGGCCCCGGCATTGGGTGTGGGGTAAATCCCATGGCCCGGATTTCGGCGCACACGGCTTCAATCTGCTCTGCCGTGGCATGGGCTTCCATGACTACCAGCATAGACAAGTTGGCGGTTGGTTGCAATCATCTGATCGCGCCAACCGCATTGACGGACAGTAATGTCCGTTATCGATAACCCTGAACTATTCGTAGATCCAACCGTCAAGAGAGCGATTCCACTCACCAACCAGCTCATGGGGCTGGAAGAAGATAGCCGTTTCGCGTTCGCCACTTTCCGGCGAGTCTGAGGCGTGAATCAGGTTTCTGCCAATATCTACCCCAAAATCACCTCGGATGGTACCTGGGGCAGCTTTGGCCGGGTTGGTTGCTCCAACCATCGCACGAACCAGCTCGACAGTGCCTGGCTTACCGGCGACAACCGCCACTACGACCGGCCCTGAGGTGATATAGCTGACCAGACCATTGAAAAAGCTCTTGCCTTCATGCTCGGCATAATGCCGACGGGCAAGGGCTTCGTCTACCTGCATCAGTTTGAGACCTTGAAACTTTAAGCCACGTTGCTCAAACCGGCTAATGATAGCACCAATCAGTCCTCGCTGTACTGCGTCAGGTTTCAGGATTAACAATGCACGTTCCATGGATACCTCATTAAATGGTGAAACAGGTTTGTTTTCCGCGGTCAGTATACCATAACCCGAATGTCTGCTCTTCAGGATGATCACCCGACGCATATCAGCGGCCCGCGTACTCAGGACGTCTGGTTCCCGCCCTTTCCCACACAGCGAGAGGAAGGGCAAGGGTAAAGCGCGTTTGCTGGTGGATGAACTTGCTGACCAACCTCTCACCGCTTTGCCAGAGGAGACGAAGGGGAAGGTGCGATAGAGGTATCTATCCTACCGCAGCTGTTACGGAAGGGCTATACTCCTTGTGAGTGGCGGATAGGAGCGAACAACGAAGAACGACAGACTGATCGCCTGTCGTTCTTTGCAGCAGATACGTATCCTAGCTGCGATCAGATCGGCACTGCTTCGCTGATCCGTTTAGCGGCACGGCGCATTTCCATTTTGACCAGACCAAGGTTGACCGTGCGCTGGGTGATCACCACCAGGATTAGCTCTTTGGCTTCAAGCATCAAGATCGAACCGTCTTTGGCATCGATAATTGAGTCGACCAGATTCCCGACCCCTAGTCGTCGGGTTGCTTTGTCAATTTCGCCAAAGACGGCTGCTGACATTGCGCCCAGGATCTCAGCATCTTCTTCATCGAGTAGCGTGCTGGCAACAACCAAACCATCTTTGCCGACCAGCAAGCTCCCAATGACGCCATCGACCCGGATGAGATCTTCTACAATGCGTCGCATGCTAAACCTTTCTTGTGGTGCCATCGTGTAGTCTGCTTTCGTCTACTCAAAAACGACGGATACCTCACTTATTCTGCAAAAGTGGCGCTGTACGTAGCTATTGCCTCTTCCAGTCGCCCTTGACGCGAATAAACATCACCGAGAATGCGGTATAACTGCCGCAGAACTGCTCTCTCTTCAACCGTATTGATGAGATCTTCCAGTTCTTCGGCCATTTGATCCAGTAGATTAGAGTGTTTAAGTAATCGCCGATAGATAACGGCCATCAATTCAGCCTGACCAGTTTGCGCACAGAGACGGGCAATTGTGAATGCCAGTGCATGATTTGTTGGGTTAGCACTTAGTTGCCGCAGGTAATCGTCTATGGTTGTATTGCCGGTCGGAATAAAATCTTCCGGTGCACGCGGGCGGAGTGGCGCCCGTGCAGATCGACCCCGTCCACTGCTGGCAGCTTCCCGACGGGCGAAACGTAGGTCGTCGCGGGTCGGCGTTACGCTCCGGCGTTCTTCACTGACGGATGGCCGCGATGTTGGTTGTGATTTCGTTCGCTCACCAAGTGGTGGCAATACAACCCGTGCTGGCTCAGCTTTCGGTAGCTCCGGCGGTGTTTGCCAGATGTCATCGAGGGCGTCAAGTGGTTCGGGAACGAAGCCAATATCCTCTGGCGCCGGTGTTCGTGGTGGCTCCTCTCTGCGTGGTGCGGTACGAACAGCCTTTGCGACCGGTGCCGTTTCAGCAATGCTGAAGTCGAACAGGTCATCTTCAGATGTAACCGCAGTATCTGGTTGCGGTTGAGTTTGTCGAGCCGCTTCCAGTTGAGCAATCTCTTCGGGTGAGAGGCCCAACTCTTCGAGTGAGAAGGGCTTCAGCTCCGGCTCAGCATCGGCGG
>JAGHYT010000152.1:0-9050 GCA_017743535.1 Chloroflexus sp. | reverse complement strand
CCTGGCGCCCCTCCGGTTATTCCTGGTCTGATTAATCAGCGTGGTCAGATTCTGACCGTGATCGATGCCCGACTGCTTCTCGGCCTAGCGGCTGCGCCTCCTGGTCGGGCAACTCGTCTGATCTGGATTCAGCATAATGCCATCGATGCGGCATTGCTGGTTGATGCGGTGATCGATTTGATCACTATCACCTCTGAGCAACTCACTTCGCCGCCGGTCAATCTCGCCGGATCGGCTCAGCGAGTGATTCAGGCGGTGTACCAACGTGATGACGATCAGCCGATAGCAATTCTCGATCCGTCAGCCTTATTGATCCTGGTGCAGGAGGCGTTGTGATCCTGCTTATCGAAACGATTACCCGCAGGTATCTTGGTCGGCAGAGTGATATTGATACGATTGGCTGGCCTTCTACCGTGGATCGTGACGAGCGGGGCCGCGCAATTCTGCGCTATCAGTTGGGGCCACTGCTCGATCCGACCGATCCACCAGCTTCTGGTCGTTTGCACGCACTGACCATCGGTTTGCGGCGGCGGGTTGTAGAATTACTGGCTGTGCGGATTGATCTACTTGCCGATGCGCCAACTATCACGCCACTTGCCCCCTTCCTGGCTGCACGTTTGCGGTTGCCATGGGTAACTGGCGTGGCTTTGCTCGACGAACAGCCGGTTGTCGTGCTCGATCTGCGCCGATTAGCCGCCGATCTTGCTCTTGGTCTGCGCTTGAACCATGCTGAGGAAGAGGTATGAATGTGCGAACCGCCACCTTCTCTCCGACCGAGTTGTTAGCGCTGCGCGAGAATCGTTCTCTCTTGCAGTGGTTAGTTGTAACCGGTGCTATTGCTCAGGTGATATTTTGGATCATAGGTCTAGGCTTTTGGTTTTCCAACAACACACTCTTGCCCTCGTTTGTGCTTGCCAGTCTGATAACGCTGATCGGACTGATGCTATACGGCCTGGCAACCTGGTCGTTTAGGCGCGGACGAACGATTGCCGGGCGCCGCTGGCTGTTTCTAGCCATGACAACCGGAGCCGTTCTGGTGATATTGCTGTTTGGTGGTGTCGATGGCGCACGGGTGAGTGTCATGCTTGTAGCGGTCGTCAGCGCCGGTTTGCTCGGCAGTGGTAGTGATACCTTGCTGGTTAGTATTACCAATCTCGTGACATATTTCGCGCTCCTGCTAGCCGAACAGTATGCCGGTTTGCAACCGTTTCATGCCGGAAATCTCTTCATTGACAGCAGCTTTTTGCTCATCGCAGTTGTTTCGATCAGTACCCTGGCTTGGTTGAGCAGCCGTGATCTCAGTCGCGCACTTGCCGAATCGCAGGCACGCGCCGAAGAATTGCTGCGCAATACCGAGCAACTGATGGAGCGAAATATTCAGCAGGTCGAGTTGGGTAGTGAATTGGCGGCTGCCGCTGCCGAACTACAGGCCAATTCGCAGCAACAGGCTGGTGGCGCCAGCGAGCAGGCCAGTGCCGTTTCCGAAGTCTCGACGACGATTGAAGAGCTAGGCAGTACAGCCCGCCAGATTGCCCAAGCGGCTGAACACGTCTTAGAAGCAGCACAGCAGACGCTGGAACAACTCAGCAGCGGGCAGAGTGCCGTTGATGAAAGTATTCAGGCCATGGAACGCATTCGGCAGCGGGTGCAAGACATCTCAACCCGTGTGCTCGGTCTGGGCGAACGCTCTCAGCAGATCGGTGAGATTATTGACCTAATCGACGATATTTCCGACGAAACCCACTTGCTTGCCCTCAATGCAGCTATCGAAGCTGCCGGCGCCGGTGAATATGGACGTCGGTTCGCCGTTGTTGCAGCCGAAGTGAAGAGTCTAGCCAATCGCACGCTGGCTGCCGCGAAAGAGGTGAAAGGGGTGATTGCCGAAATTCGGCAGGCAACCAGTGCCGCAGTGTTGGCTGCTGAAGAGGGCAGCAAAGAGGTTGAACGTGGCGTCGAATTGGCCCATCGCGCCGGTCAGGTTATGGACAATATTGTGATGGTTGCTGAGCGGACAGCGCAGGCCGCCGCTGAGATTGGTCTGGCAACTGCTCAACAGCAGAGCGCTAGTGAGCAGGTGGTCGAGACAATGCGTGAGATCGCTGAAGTTGCCCGTCAATCGGCGCTGAGCGCCCGGCATATGGCCGAGTCGGCAGCAAAATTGAATGCGATCGCTGCTCGCCTACACGGATTGGCTCAATCGGATCATCGGCAGTGATTGAGAGGGAGCAGGGCAATATGCTAGTGTCCTGGTAAGTGTTGTATGGATTTGACCGCCTTTCATACTCAATTTCGTGATGAAACTAGCGAACACGTTCGTGCCTTGAACGATGCTCTGATGGCGCTCGAGTCGCAGATTGACGAGGCCCAACGACGCGCCGAGCTTGATCGTGCGTTTCGGGCAGTACATACGATTAAAGGCTCGGCCAGAATGTTGGGCTTTGAGCCAATTGCCCGTCTGGCCCATGCCTTAGAACATGTGCTAGATGAAGTGAGACATGGCAAACGCATACCAGAACGGTCATTGATTGATCTCTTACTTCGTGGTGGCGATCTGGTGATGCAATTGACAAGCGAAGTTCCTCATCTATCGTCTGCAACACTCGCTCGGTTGCCCGAACTGCTGCAAGCTTTGGGTGATACGCCGGCCCCAACTGCTTCTGCTTCACCACCGCTGCCGCCACCAGCGCCAGCCGCATCCTCAGCCGCCGAAACCCCGTCAGCGATGCCAACCGATACCACCCCAACTTCACGCACCGGTCGGCAAACAGTGCGCGTGCGAGTCGACCGGCTTGATCGTCTATTCAATCTGGCCGGTGAGCTGAACATCGGTCAGCAATGGCTTACCGAACTGGAACGAGAGTTAGAGCGGTTGCAAAAAACGGTTGAACGCCAGCAACGTGCTCTACTGGCGCTCGAACGTACTCTGGCCCGTCTCCGTTTTTCACCGTCACAACGTCAGTTACTCGATGCTCATCTTGCCGAGTTACGCGATGCGCAAACCACGCTTACCGACCACGTCCAACACCAGCTTGATCGGCTTGGTCGGCATCTTTCGCATCAGAATCTATTGGTGAAAGAGCTGGAACACGAAGTGATGGCTGTGCGGCTATTGCCGATAGCCACGCTCTTCAACGGTTTACCACGATTGGTACGTGATCTGGCGTCTGCCACCGGTAAGCAGGTTCAACTTGACATATACGGCGAAACGACAGAACTCGATCGTAAGGTGCTGGAGCTGATCGGTGACCCATTGGTGCATCTGGTACGCAATGCGATAGATCACGGTCTTGAGTTGCCAGAGGAGCGAATTGCGGCAGGGAAATCACCTGTCGGCTTAGTTCGGATCGGCGCCGAGGCCGCAGGGAATGAAATTCGCATCCGTATTCAGGATGATGGGCGAGGTATTGATACGGCCCGGATCCGTCGTCGTGCGGTTGAACTTGGTTGGTTGACTGCCGAGCGGGCTGGTCAGCTCGATACCCAGGAAGCCCTCGATCTAATCTTTCAACCAGGCTTCTCAACGGCCACAACGATCACTGAAATCTCTGGTCGTGGCGTTGGTTTGGACATTGTCCGCGCCAATCTCCTCGAGTTAGGTGGTCAGGTACGGATCGATACCGTCGTTGGTCAAGGGACGACGATTACCCTGACAATTCCCCTCACCCTAATTACTAGTCAGATCGTGTTGGTACAGGTTGCGCAGCAAATCGTGGCGCTACCGGCAACCGCAGTGCAGAGCATTATCTGGGTTCAGCGCAATCAGGTGTACTTCATCGATAACCAGCCTGCGATCACGTATCAACAACGTGCGATCAGTCTCATCCCACTTGCGGCTCTGCTTGACCTGCCTGCCGAGTCACCGCTGCAACGACATCTGCGGGCACCTGCGCTCATCCTCAAGGCACGTCAGAAACGAGTGGCGTTGTTAGTTGATGATCTGATTGACGAACGTGAGGCAGTGGTTAAACCGCTCGGCCCCTTGTTTGCGCGTCGTCCGGCTCTAAGTGGTGCGGTACAACTCGGTGATGGTCGGTTGATATTGTTGATCAATCCGTTCTATCTTGTCGAAAGTAATACTCATCGTTCACTCCCGCCGGCCACGGAAAGGAAAGCTCTACCGACTGCTACCACTCCGGCACGCTTGCTGGTTGTCGATGATTCATTCACCACCCGTGAGTTATTACGGAGCATTCTCCAATCGGCTGGATACGATGTAACGGTAGCAATTGACGGAGCCGATGCTCTTGACAGGTTACGAGCAACGACCTACGATCTGGTAGTAAGCGATATCGAGATGCCTCGTGTCGATGGCTTTACCCTCACGACTCGCATCCGAAACGACCTGGCCCTCGTTGACCTACCGGTAATTTTAATTACCAGCCTCGCCTCAGAAGAACATCGTCGTCGTGGTCTGGAAGTAGGAGCGCAGGCCTACATCGTGAAGAGTCAGTTTAATCAGGATAGCTTGCTGAAGGTGATTCAGCAATTGCTTGGCCACGAGGAGTAACTATGCCAACAATTCTGGTCGTTGATGATAGTCGTCTCGTTACCGACATCGTAAAGATGCGGCTAGAGATGTACGGCTATACGGTTCGCCTGGCTCATAGCGGCGAAGAGGCGCTTGCCGCCATTGCTGCTGAACCACCCGATTTGCTGGTACTTGATGTGCAGATGCCCGGCATCGATGGTTATGAGGTGTGTCGTCGCATTCGCGAGAATCCGGCCCTGGATGATCTGCGGATTATAATGTTGACCTCTTCTGATGATAAGCGTGCCGCTTTTGAGGCCGGAGTTGATGATTATCTAAACAAAGACATCGATCTGCTCAACCTACCCAATCGGGTGCGCTTAGTGTTAGAGATGGAATAGAGGCAGAGCCGAACGGCGGCGCAATTCGTGGGTAGTATGTATGAATGACCCTCTGCGCGTTTTAATTGTTGATGATTCTGCGTTAGTGCGCCGTTTGCTACGGCAAATGCTCGAAAGTGATCCGTCGATTCGAGTCGTTGGCGAAGCAGCAGATGGCAAAACGGCCATTGCGCTGACTGCCGAGTTGCGTCCCGATGTTATTACGCTCGATGTCCGCATGCCGGTGCTGGATGGTGTGGAAACGACTCGCCAGATTATGGCCTATCATCCCACTCCCATTCTGGTGTTATCGGCAGCCGTAAGCGGTCATGATGCTACAACATCTTTTGAGGCGCTGGCGGCTGGGGCACTTGAGGTTATGGAAAAGCCCAGCCTGACCAATCCCGACGAACTTGATCATTTGCGCCGTATGCTGATTAAGCGGGTGAAGTTGATTGCCCGGATTAAGGTGGTGACCCATTTGCGTGGGCGGCGGCATCCACCTTCAGTATTAAACGATGTTTCTGGCGAGGCCCTCCATCAGGTGCATACAGCACGGGTTGCCCCCGGACAGTTTCCGGTTGTTGTTATTGGGGCTTCAACCGGTGGTCCAAAGGTGGTTCGCCAGTTGTTGGCCGGGCTACCACCGACGTTCGCCGCAGCGGTCATTGTGGTGCAACATATTGCGCATGGCTTCAGTATTGGTATGGCCGAATGGTTGGCCGCAGCGAGCACTATTCCGCTCACACTGGCGACTGAGGGTATGCCGTTGCGTCCTGGCCATGCAGTCCTGGCTCCTGATCGGTCTGATCTATTGCTCAATCGCGATGGCACAATCCATCTGAGCATGTCACCGTTGTTGTTACAGCGCCCTTCCATTGATATTACGATGACAACGGTGGCTGAACTCTATGGGGCCAGTGCGGTAGGGGTGCTGTTAACCGGTATGGGGCGTGATGGTGCAGTCGGCATGCGTGCTATTCGACGGGCTGGGGGGTTGACGATTGCTCAGGATGAGGCCAGTTGCACGATTTTTGGGATGCCTCGGGCAGCCATTGAGCTGGGGGCAGCCGAGATGGTCTTGCCGCCCGAAGAGATACTGGTGGTGTTGTGCGAGCGGTTTGCCAGACCTGCGAGTATGCCATGACACTATCATCAGAGATGTTGATCCCACTGCGCGATGTGCTGGCACACTATTGCGGGGTTGTGCTCGACGATGCGCGTTTACTGACCTTGCGTAGTGCAGTTGAGCGGCGGGCTGCCGCCTGTGGCCGGTCGCCGGCGCGCTATCTGGCCGATGTGGTGCTCGCAACCGACCGCGCCGAGTTGCAGCAACTGGCTGAATTGTTGCTGAATCACGAGACGATCTTTTTTCGCAATCGCCCCCACATGGATGCATTGCGCAAGACCATCCTGCCCGCTCTTCATGCAAAATTGCCGGCGGGGGCACCGATTAAAATCTGGAGTGCTGGCTGTGCTACTGGCGAAGAACCGTATTCAATCGCCATCACCGTGTTAGAGGCACTCGGTGAACCGCTGCCCCGTCCGGTCACGATTCTTGCTACCGATCTCAGTACTGCTGCCTTAGCCAAAGCGCAAAGTGGGGTGTATCGTGGGCGCACGTTAACTAATCTGTCCCCCTTACAGCGGGTACGTTTCTTTACGCCCCACGAGAATGGTCTGGCCGTCCACCAGCGGGTACGTCAACTCGTGACCTTTATGCAGCATAATTTGCTCGAACCCTTTCCGGCTCTTGCCTACGGTACCCATATTCTTTTCTGCCAGAACGTGACCATTTACTTTTCCCTCGATACCTGCCGTGCGCTGATGGCACGCTTCTACGATGTGCTGACCGAGGGCGGTATCCTCTGCCTCGGTTTTTCAGAGACGCTGTGGAATATTTTTGACCGCCTAACCCCGATCGCTGTCGATGGAGCGTTTCTCTACCGCAAAGACCCGCCAACGTCGCCTGCAGTGCCTGGCTCGCCGGTGCTGCGTAAGCGATTACCAACCCATCTATCGCGTTCAAGCTCTGCCAGTGTGGGTGAAAAGTCGGTGGCGTTATTTACCGATGAGACGGTTGTCCACGAAGGTCGCCGTCTGATCGAACGTGGTCAACTCGATGCAGCGTTAGACCTCTTTGCGCGTGTACCACTGGCCGGTCGGTACGCGCCGGTCGTATTGTCACTTGCTGCCCAAGCCCACGCCAACCGTGGTGATCTCGATCTGGCACTGGCCGAGGCTCGCCGTGCGCTAGAGCTAAACCCATTACTGACCGAGGCCTACCTCTTGTTGGGGCTGATCTATGAACGACAACAGCAGCCAACGCTGGCGATCCAACATCTGGAAAAGGCACGTTATCTCAGCAATGATAATCCACTGGTTGCATTTCATCTAGCCGAGTGTTATCGGCAAACGAATCGGATGACGGATGCTATTCGCGAATATCGCAACGCGGAACGCTTGTTGACTCTTATACCACCTGATCATCTGCTCGAAGGAGTTGCTGCACACTGGCTGGTTGAGAGCTGTCGGCGTTGGATCACTCGGCTTGAAGGAGATCGCTAGATGCCTGTCCGTAACGGTCGTCTGATACCTGAATTGCTGATACGGCGTAGAGTCTGGTCAAGCCTGCTCAGTCATCGTCAGCGCAGGCTACTGCCCGTGCGGAAAGCACGCGCTCCGGTTGATCCACCGCCTGCCGAACCGATCATTGACGAAGCAGCACAGCGGCGGGCGCGTGAACTCGAGCAAGAACTGCAACTTGCCCGTGATATTCAACAGGGACTGCTTCTAGAAGCGGCTCCACACCTGCCTGGCTGGGAAGTTACTGCAATTTCGTTACCAGCGCGTGATTTAGGTGGCGATCTGTACGATTTTTTACCGCTTGCTCATGGCTGGCAAGGAATTATGATCGGCGACGTCAGTGGAAAGGGGTTGCCTGCTGCGCTGCGGATGGCAGTAGCCCGTACCGTTTTCCGCCACGAAGCACGTTACTATGCGGATCCGGCAACAGCGATGGCTGCGGTCAATCGAGGCGTCTTGAGTGAGATTCCTCACGGTATGGTGACGATGCTCTATCTGCAACTCGAGCCGCACACCGGTCAGGTACGCTGCGTGAATGCCGGTCACACGTTTCCCATCCTAATTACCGATACGGTATGCGAGTTAGAGGTGAGCGGATTACCGCTAGGGGTTGATAGCGAGAGTGAATATACCGAATTGAGCGCAGTGGTTGCACCGGGTGAGAGTCTCCTCCTTTATACCGATGGGTTGATCGAAGCCGAGCGTGCCGATGGCGCAATTTTGGGCTTTGAGCGCCTGGTTGATCTGATCATGAGTCAACCGCAGCGGAAACCGCGTGCGCTGGCTGCAACACTCATCCAGGAAGTGCGCTCCTGGACGAACGGTATCCTGAGCGATGATGTAACGCTCGTGATCTTGCGCCGAAGGTTGCTTGATCTAGTGGCTGAAATACGCAGTGTGATCGCAGATGTCATCGGATGTGAAGCGCTACAAACCTTCTGGGAAACTGCTCTGGCCGATGATCCACCAACCGATGTTGATACCTGGCGTGAGCGACTACCACAAGTACAGGCACTGGCACAGGCGCAATTTGGTCGCGGTATTGCCCGTGAATTGTTGCAACAAATCCGGCTTACCCTCGACGACTACCGCGAACGTGTCTAATACCAATCCTGTCTGCGAAAACCGTGTATCCCGGTGCGCGGGGGCCTCTAGTCTACATCTTTCCCTGCGCGGACGAACGATGCCACGTTCCGCCAGCTCGCCGATTATACCCGTCACCCCTCTCACAAGCGGAGGGAGCCTAGAAAGGTGCTTACGAGGGGCCTGGAGTAATGGGTCGCTGATGTGCTCCCCGATGGGTTCTAGTCGTCCACTGTCCTGGCGGGCCGGCGACCCGCGCATCCAGGTGACCGCGTAGCAGCAGGGATGGAATCGTCGTCGATGTTCCACCGTCGGGGTATCGGTCACCTGTCGCAGAGAATGCTAAACCCCTCTCTGATCCACGGTTCTGCTTGACAGAACTGGTATAAGCGAGAGACGGACACCCATTCTCTCAGCTTCACCCCTCCTCTTCATGGAGGAGGGTACCGTGCCCGCGCAACCATTGCGTGCGGGGTTGCCAGGGGAGGGCTGTCCTCCCCCCCCTTCCTCTCCCGCAGCGTGGGAGAGGAAGG
>JAGHYT010000151.1:0-9097 GCA_017743535.1 Chloroflexus sp. | reverse complement strand
GGGTACGCGGGCCTCCGGCCCGCCTCCGGTGGCGTTGCCCGGGGTGCGCGGGACCCCTAACCATCCCAGCAAAACATTTCAGCGAATCTATAACAGTGATATATTATTGTTATCACTGGCAGATTAGTGCGACGCATCACAACAATCTCATCGTTCGTGCTATAATCGCCTTACCACAAGATGGAATGACCTTCCGTTGCACGGTTACAACCGAAGGAGAAGAACAATGGTCAACAGCTTTGGCGCCCGCTCGACCCTCACAGTCGGCGACCGCACCTACGAAATCTACCGACTCGACGCGCTGACTGCCCACGGGGTCAATCTTGCTCGCCTGCCCTATTCACTGCGTATTCTGCTCGAAAACCTTCTCCGCCATGAAGATGGGCGTACCGTCACCGCCGATGATATTCTGGCACTGGCCAACTGGCAGTCCCAGGCCGAACCCGAGCGCGAAGTTGCATTTATGCCGGCGCGGGTGATTCTGCAAGACTTCACCGGCGTGCCGTGCGTGGTTGATCTGGCCGCAATGCGTGATGCGATGGCCGAGTTAGGCGGTGATCCGCGGCGGATCAATCCGTTACAACCGGTTGAGCTGGTGATCGACCACTCGGTGCAGGTTGATGCCTATGGCTCAGAAGCTGCGCTATTGATCAACAAAGACCTCGAATTTCAGCGCAACGTCGAGCGCTACGCCTTCTTACGTTGGGGTCAAACTGCGTTCGATAATTTTAAGGTTGTGCCACCCGGCAACGGTATCGTTCATCAGGTCAATCTGGAATACCTGGCTCGTGTGGTATTTACCAGCGACGAAAATCCACGGGCGAGCGGGCCGGTGCAGGCCTACCCCGACACGCTGGTCGGTACCGACTCTCATACCACGATGATCAACGGTCTGGGCGTGCTCGGCTGGGGGGTTGGCGGTATCGAAGCTGAGGCTGCCATGCTCGGTCAGCCACTCTCGATGTTGATCCCACAGGTGGTTGGCTTCAAACTGACCGGACGCCTCCGCGAGGGGGCGACTGCCACCGATCTAGTGCTAACCGTGACCCAGATGCTGCGTAAGCTAGGGGTGGTTGGGAAGTTTGTTGAGTTCTTCGGCCCTGGTCTGGCGAATCTGCCGCTGGCTGACCGCGCTACAATTGCGAATATGGCACCAGAGTATGGCGCGACCTGTGGTATCTTCCCGATTGATGAAGAGACGCTGCGCTATCTGCGCTTCTCCGGGCGCAGCGAAGAGCGGGTTGCGCTGGTCGAGGCCTACTTCAAAGAGCAGGGTCTCTTCCACGATGAGCATACGCCGGAAGCCGAGTACTCGACCATTCTTGAACTTGATCTGGGCACAGTCGAACCAAGCGTGGCCGGTCCGAAGCGACCTGAGGGTCGGGTGCCGCTGTACGATGTCAATCGTACCTTCCACCTGGCCGTACCATCGATCATTAACCCATCACAGCCCGATACGGCACTCTCAGCGGCAGATTTTGCAGCGACAGCGGTCGCAGTACCTGGCGCCGATTACAAACTCCATCACGGTTCGGTCGTCATCGCGGCTATCACATCCTGCACGAACACTTCTAACCCGTCGGTGATGGTTGCAGCCGGTCTCCTTGCCAAAAAGGCAGTTGAAGCCGGTTTGACAGTGAAGCCGTGGGTGAAGACCTCACTCGCTCCTGGCTCAAAGGTTGTTACCGAGTATCTGACGAACGCTGGCCTGCTGCCCTACCTCGAAGCTCTCCGCTTCCACGTTGTTGGCTACGGCTGCACCACCTGTATCGGCAACTCTGGGCCACTGGCACCTGAGATCAGCCAGACGATTGAACAGGCTGGTCTGGTAGCAGTCTCTGTGCTTTCGGGCAACCGTAACTTCGAGGGTCGTGTGCAGCAAGATGTAAAAGCTAATTACCTGATGTCACCGCCTCTGGTCGTAGCTTACGCCATTGCCGGTCGAATCGACATCGATCTTGATAAAGAACCGCTTGGGATCGGAAAAGACGGCAAACCGGTCTTCCTACGCGACCTCTGGCCGTCGCAAGCCGAAGTGCAGCAGACCATCGAAACAGCGATCCAATCGGATATGTACCGCCGTTCGTATGCCAGCGTGTTTGTTGGCGATGAACGGTGGGAGAATATTCCGGTTCCGGCAGGCGATCGCTTCGCCTGGGATCCGCAGAGTACGTATGTGCGCCGTCCTCCCTATTTTGATCAGATGAGTCCAACGCCGCCTGAGCGGGTTGCCGAGATTCACGGGGCGCGAGTGCTGGCGTTCCTGGGTGATAGCATCACGACCGACCATATCAGCCCGGCCGGAAGTATCAAAGTCAACTCACCCGCTGGCAAGTATTTGATCGAGCATGGCGTTGCTCCGGCCGATTTCAACAGCTACGGCGCTCGCCGTGGCAACCACGAAGTGATGGTGCGCGGCACATTCGCCAATGTGCGGCTGCGCAATAAACTGGCACCGGGTACGGAGGGCGGCTTTACAACCTACCTGCCCACCGGCGAAGTAATGACCATCTACGATGCAGCGATGCGCTATCAGGCCGACGGTACACCGCTGATTGTGATTGCCGGGAAAGAATACGGCAATGGTTCGTCACGTGACTGGGCTGCGAAAGGCCCCTACCTCCAGGGCGTCAAGGCAGTGATCGCCGAGAGTTTCGAGCGCATCCATCGCTCGAATCTGGTGGGTATGGGGATTGTGCCGTTGCAATTTATGCCGGGAGAAAATGCGGCCAGTCTCGGTCTGACCGGTCATGAGGTGTACGACGTGATTGGTCTGGCCGATGCAATCGCCAGTGGCTTCGCTCAGGGCCGCGTGCTGACTGTGCGTGCGACCGCCAGCGATGGAACGGTGCGCGAATTCCAGACTCGTGTGCGCATTGACACACCGCAAGAGATCGAATACTACCGCCATGGCGGTATCTTGCAGTACGTACTGCGACAGTTGCTGGCCGAAGATAGGCAGGGCTAAGCAAGCCGGGAGCGCGGGCCTCTGGCCCGCGTTCGGTAGTTTTCCCCATCCGTGATGGTCGGGGCACAGCGTCGCTGTGCCCCTCCGACGTATCAGGTACCGGTCAGCGCACCCCCTCCAATCGATCTTCGAGATCGGCATAAATCTCGCGCAACTGGGCGAGCGTCTCCTCATCG
Organism: Chloroflexus sp.; assembly: GCA_017743535.1. Classification (GTDB taxonomy): domain Bacteria; phylum Chloroflexota; class Chloroflexia; order Chloroflexales; family Chloroflexaceae; genus Chloroflexus. Next base: position 5,953 of record JAGHYT010000151.1, on the reverse strand, counting down.
GCCTGCCAGAAGCCACGCTCATGAGCTTCAAGCAATCGCCCGGCAATCCCGGCAGTGGCATGGGGGTTGAGGTTCGCCAACCGTTCACGCATCACCGGATCGAGTAGATACGTCTCGGCAACACCCTGGTAAACCCAGCCTTCGACCGCCTGAGCCGTGGCACTCCAGCCGTAGGTATTACTGACCCGAATTTCAATCTCGTGGACACCCTCGTAGCCATGCTTGAGCATCCCCTCGTACCATTTCGGGTTGAGTAGTTTGGCCCGGCTTTCCAGTCGCACAACTTGTTCAAGCGAACGTACTCGACTTGCACCGGGCGCCACCAGCTCGGCCACCTCCCCCATTAACGCCGTCGGGCGCTCGCCACGTACCTTCTCTACACTCTTGGTCAGACCACCAAGATATTCGTAGTAGTGGTCAATGTCGCTAATGCCATTTTCTACACTGTCGATGTTCTGGAAGGTGACACTGACTGTCGCCAGCGCTCGCTCCATAAGTGCTCGCGCTTCGCGCCATTCACCACCTGGCTGGAGTGCAAAACTCTTGCGGGTGATGAACGCCTCGGCCAGTTGCGTATCCTCTTCCCAGGTACTGCTCTCAACCAGATGGTTGACATTCGCACCGTAGCTTCCAGAAGCGTTAGAGAAGACACGGGTCGCAGCCGCTTCTACGCTTAGACCCAATTCACCAGCTTGGGCCAGCGCGTGGGCACGCACGAAGTTCTGGGTCGGCGGTTCATCAGCCGTAGCCGCCATGCGGATCGCCCGATCAAGCAGCACCGCCTGAGCCGCAAAGAGATCGCGGAAGATACCACTGACCGTCAGCACAACATCAATTCGAGGCCGACCCAATTCAGCAAGCGGAATCAACTCGACCGTCGTAATTCGTCCCAGTTCGTCAGCAACTGCTCTGGCGCCGATCAGTGCCAGGGCCTGTGCAATCCCCTCGCCCTCCGTCTTAATGTTGTCGGTGCCCCACAGTACCATGGCCACCGTTTCTGGATACGTACCCTGCTCGGCACGGATTCGCTCGAGCAGCTCGTCGGCAACAGCCATACCAGCCGAGGCAGCCGCCGGGGTCGGAATGTGGAAGGGATCAAACGCATGGATGTTTCGACCGGTCGGGACGACCGCCGGATTCCGTACTACGTCACTGCCTGGCGAAGGGAGAACATAGCCGCCATTGAGTGCCCGTAAGAGACTGCTCACTTCACGTTCGGTTGTCATGCGGCGCTGAATGTCAAGTAAATAGTTCCACAACGGCGTGAGGAGATCGGGATGGATATTGACATAGCGCTGTAAAGCCTGGTCGGCGGCCCGCCCAGAACCAGCCTCAACCAGGGCTGTGATAGCGGCACGGCAAATCTCCTCGATCTGACGGTAATGCTGCTGCGCTGTTGGATCATCGCGCAACCGACCGGTAAGTGCAGCGTAGTCAACCCCCAATGCTCGCCCGACAATCACTGGCAACGGATCCAGCGGTGTCTGATCGGCGCCACGCGGCACGCGAGCGAACATCGCGATCAGGGTGAGAGTGTCAATCTGTTCGGCAGCTTGAGGTGGCTCACCAAGGACATGCAGACCAACCGGGATCATCCGCTGTTCTACCTGTAGCAGTTCATGGCCTAACGCCGCCACATACGCATCGCCCTCGCCTGGGACATTCAGATTGAGCGCTTCAGCCTGAGCACGCAGATCGGCCAGCAGTGTTGGATCGGGCTGTGCATAATAGCGGTCAATGCTGTCTTTAAGCGCACGCAACCCTTTGTACAGACCGGCTTGCTGAACGGGCGGCACCAGATAGCTGATCAACGTCGCCATCCCGCGACGGCGGGCAATACTGCCTTCGCTCGGGTTATTGACGCAGTAGTAGTAGAAGTTAGGTAGACCACCAAGCAGGCGTAGCGGCCAGCAACGGGCACTCAGCCCGGCCTGCTTCCCCGGCATAAATTCGAGTGCGCCGTGCGTGCCGAAATGTAACACTGCGTGGGCCTTGAAAACGCGGCGTAACCAGACATAGTACGCAGCAAAACCGTGATGCGGCGCGGCATCCTTGCTCATCAGCAGACGAATTGGGTCACGTTCGTAGCCAAAACTCGGTTGTAAACCCACAAACACATTCCCAAACTGTCGCCCCAGAATATGCAGCCGTTTCCCGTCACTAAGCAGCTCACCGGGTGCTGGCCCCCAGTACGGTTCAATATCAACATAATCTGGGAAGAGCCGACGGTACGCTTCGACCGGTAACGAATCGGCGACATTCCCGCTCGTGCCGTAGAGCAACGCATTTCCCTCCACAACCAGACGGCGCAGATCATCGGCACTTGCCGGTAATTCGACGGTATATCCGGCTGCGTACAACGCCTGCATCAACCGAAATACACTGGTAAAGACATCGAGATAGGCAGCAGTGCCGGCATTGCCCAGGTTGGGCGGGAAATTAAACAGCGTGATCGCAATCCGGCGTTCGGCAGGCGGTGTACGACGTAGCGCAACACGGGCTGCAATGCGCTCGGCAGCCAGCTCAATTTCAGCCGGTAATGGCGTTATCGTTTCCTGATCGCGCTGCATACCACCGATCACTAGCGGATCGGTTGCACCGTCAAGTTCGGGCAGTGACACATTCAAAGCGAGTTGGAAAGGCGCGATTCCTCGATCATCGGCCTGCCACTGTTCGATCCGTTGAAAAACGAGTGGGAAGAGATCAAGTATCGGCGTATCGAGCTGGTCAAGTACAGCGCTGGCCTGTTCGGGATCGGTACTGGCCGGCCCGCCCACCAGCGCAAAACCGGTTGTATTGACCAGCAGATCAACATCAGCAACCGGTGCGTGACCCCGACGCTGTCCGGCACCGGTAAAGAACTGCTCCACGGTAGGCCGCATGTCAAGGGTCGGGCTATATGCTGCTCGTGCCTCAATCCCCCGCGCTTCGAGCGCACGGATCAATGCGTCGAGATGAGCGCGATTCCCCGACAGCGCGAAGGGGCGCATCGTCAATAGCCCAATCGTACCGTTAGGAAATGCCTGTCGTTGCTTACGTCGCCAGGCCCGGTAGGTTGCTAAATCGGCAAAAGGTTCGGTTGCTGCCGGGTGAAAGATACCTGAATCAGGGATAGCTTGCGGATCGAGTACCGGCAGCTTACCCTTATACCCTGGCACATACCGCTCGATGAACATCAGCAACAAACGACGCAGATTTTCCGGCGAACTGGCTGCCCAGAACTGATGGGCAGTGACATACGTATGAATATCGCGCGCCTTACCGGGTAAAAACTTCAGCATCTTGCTCAGGCCACGCACCAGCGACATCTGGCGTTGAATCTCGCCATGCCCGTGTTTGGGTTGAAACTGGCTCAACCACTGTCGGAAAGCACTCTGTTGGGCTTCTGGCTTTGGTCGCAGATCAAACTTCCCGATCCGGGTCTGGCGGATCAGCGACGGACTACTCATAATCATACAGACCGGACATGACGCCGAAGCAAGAATGTCGCTCAATGGACGCACATACTCCTCGCCGAAGAGCATCGAGCCAAAGACAAAATCGGCTCGGGCCACGGCGTGAGCCAGTCGTTCCCAATCGGCGGTGGTGTGCATATCGGGTGGCGTGAAATAGTCAATCGCCAGCCGTAGCCCGTATTCGCGCTCGATGCTCGCTGCTGCCTGCCGCAACGCAGGAGCATTGTTCGATTCAATACATAAAAACACGAAGCGCATAGCCGATCTCCTTGCAGTTTGTCGCCCGAATTACATCACATTATATGATACGTCATTATAGATATATTGTCTCAATTCGTAAAGATTCCGCATGTAGAAGGAGGGAAGTAGGTGAAGATTTGGCAACCAGACCTGTTCAGTAGAGATGGAAGGTGAAAGATGAGATGCTACACCCCTACATATCGCCTGTGTTTCGGTCATTTTGCGGTATAATTTCAAAGCATCCACTTGACAGCACGTCAGGGATGATGTATAGTTGTGATTGAAAAGGTTGTAAGTAAAACAATGCCGAACACAACTATTACCGCACGGAGTAGCAAGAAAGAGACCCTCCCAGATGCTCTGTTGCTATTCGCTAAATAGCGACAATCCCTTCTCTCCCATGGTGACATGTTATTTCTTGCTGCTCGCGACGTTCACCGGCTGAGTTTAGAAAAGGAGGTGGTGCGTTCACAGCAGATGAACCCAACAAGGAAGCAGGTAGATTGACGGTTTTTTGTTCGTGATGTCAGATTCTCGTTGTCATACTGTTGTCATGGTAGACACAGTCAAAGGAGTACAACCGTGAGTGCAATGAAGCGTGCATTAATTGCTCTGTTCCTCACCGCAGCCATGATGCTAGCGGCATGTGGCTCGAATCAACAGACTACCCAACCAACTGCTGCTCCGGCTGAGCAGCCGACCACTGCTCCCGCTGCGCAACCGACTACCGCTCCTGCTGCGCAACAGGTTACCATCCGTATCTGGCACCAGTGGGATGGTGCTTATCTGACGGCAATTGAGCAAGCGTTCCGCGATTACGAAGCCTCGCACCCCAACGTCAAGATTGACCTCTCGAAGCCTGAAGATGTCAGCAATGCGCTGAACGTTGCCATTCCGGCTGGTGAGGGTCCCGACATTATCGGCTGGGCCAACGACCAGATCGGTCAGCAGGCGTTGGTCGGTAATATTGTCGCGCTCAACGACTACGGGATCACCGAAGATTTCTTGCGCAGCACCTACGAGCCGGCGGCTGTGAACGGTGTTGTCTGGCAGGGTAAGATTTGGGCATTGCCAGAGACGCAAGAGGGTATTGCCTTGATTTACAACAAGGCAGTGATTGGCGACATGAAGTTGCCGGCAACGCTCGATGAGCTGTTGCAGATGGCGAAAGACTTCCGTGCCGCGAACCCTGATAAGACCCTTGTCTGCAACCAGGGCTTCGGCGGTAATGATGCGTATCACGTCGCACCGATCTACTTTGGTTACGGCGTACCAAGCTACGTTGATGATGAAGGGAACGTGTACGTCAACACCCCCGAGATGATCAAGGGTGGTGAGTGGCTGGCCGAGATGAGCAAGGTCTCGTTCAGCGAGCATAGCTACGACATCTGCAAGGCAGCGTTAGCCGAGGGCAAAGCTGCGATGTGGTGGACCGGCCCGTGGGCTATCGCCGGTATTGAGCAGGATGGTGTTGACTACGGGATTCTGCCGCTGGGCAAGCCGTTTGTCGGTATTAAGACGCTGATGTTGACCCGCAATGCGGTCGAGCGTGGCAACGCCGAGGTCGCACTGGATATTATGAAGTATTTCACCAGTGCTGAGGTGCAGGCGAAGCTGGCGTTAACGAACAAGACGGTGCCGGCTGCTACAGCAGCCTTGAAGAATCCAGAGGTAGCAGCTCTACCGACCCTGGCCGGTTTCGGTGTGGCGCTCAACCAGGGTGTACCGATGGCAAATACCCCCTACGCCTCAGCGCAGTGGGGCCCGGTCGGTGAGGCGAGCGTTGCAATCTGGACCGGTGCGCAGACTCCGGCTGAAGCCCTGGCAGCAGCCCAGAAGGCGATTGAAGATGCGATCAAGCAGATGAAGTAGCGGTATTGAGGCGAGCAACGCAGCTTGTTTCGCTCTGGTCGTTAACATCGCTGAATACGGTGAGCCGGACGTACAGTCCGGCTCACGCACACTACCTGTCGCGCCGGTCAGGCGCCCGGTAGCCAACGGATGGCTATCCGGCTGCTTCCAGTGAGGTATGCACATGGTGTCGTGGTCGAAACGCCGCAAAATCCTTACCGTCCTCCTCTTCACCGGTCCAACGATTATTGGTATTTTGCTGTTCAACATCTATCCCATTTTATTGAGTGTTTATACCTCGTTTACCAATCGTAATCGTTTTCGCCCTAATCCTGATTGTGAGGTATTCCTTACCGGTATCCTCGATCCCCTGTGTTGGCCGCAGTTTCGTACCAGTGCACCGGTTG
>JAGHYT010000150.1:0-9091 GCA_017743535.1 Chloroflexus sp. | reverse complement strand
GGTGCCAGGGTAGGTGTTGGCGGAATGACAGTTGCCGGTTCGGGAGTTGTGACGATAATGGCCACCGTTGCTGTGCTAGTGATGGAAGGTACAAATGGCGATTGCACCGGCGTTGGTAACGTCGGTGCTGTCGCTGCACGGAGTGTTTGTGCCAGTGGTGGCAATGTTGCCGGTAATGGTCCGCTCACATCCAGATGGGTGGGCAATGTCGAAAGACAGCCACTCAATGCAACAACCACACCTGCCAGAATGATCCAGCCATAATGCTGGCGCATCGCTCAAAACCATGCGCTTTCTACAGATAAAGAACGGCCAGCGACACAACGCTTGTGTCGTATCTACTATTCTATGATATTTTTGTGTAGAGTCAATATGAAGGAAATAACGCATCAGGTTCTTTAACGTTTTCAATGGCTGTACTGCAAAGCGTGCCTGGCGGCCCTCACCTTCTCCCTTCCCCCTGCCGCTCCCACCAAGGGAGAGGAAGGGGGGATGATGCGCCCTCACCTTCTCCCTTCCGCCCCTGCCGCTCCCACCGAGGGAGAGGAAAGGGGGGATGATGCGCTCTCACCTTCCCCCAAGCCGCTTCCTCTCCCACCAAGGTAGAGGAAAGGGGGGGATGATGCGCCCTCACCTTCCCCCAAGCCGCTTCCTCTCCCACCAAGGTAGAGGAAAGGGGGGAGGTGAGCGTAGGTGTGGCGGTTCTGTGCCGGCGTCTGTCAACGATACCGCGTCCACAACCCAGATCACCCCTCTCCCGCAGCGCGGGAGAGGGGCCGGGGGTGAGGGCGGCCCTCACCTTCCCCCCGGCCCCCTTCCTCTCCCACGCTGCGGGAGAGGAAGGGGGAGGGTGCCTCCTCACCAATCTCCTGCCTCTCCCCAGCTCACCCCGCTCCCGCACTGCGGGAGCGAAAGGGGGGAGTATCAACTGCTGATATGGAATATAGCTTACTCTCCAACTCTTCTGTTACAATGCAGAGGCCTGTCAGTACTGTTTGGGGCGGGACAGGACGATGCTGAGATCATCTCTTCACTTTGCCATTCCTGTTGTCAGTATTGACGGTGCTGCATAGTGCTTCCACCTGCCGATCACGGCTCAGGAAGTGATGGAATGGCTCAACCGTGCGAGGTAGGTCAGTACCTCTTCAAGGCTCACTACATCACCGTATTTGCTATCGATGTCGAACAGGTTGGCGAGGTGCGGTTCAGGTGCTCGGTCGCCGACACACTCACGGGGAACGATGACGCGAAAGCCATGCTGCATTCCGTCAACAGCACTGGCCCTGATGCAGCCACTGGTCGAACATCCGACCATAATCAGAGTATCAACCCGCATTGCAGTCAGCGTCGCTGCGAGATGGGTACCGAAGAAGGCACTAGCGTATTTTTTTTCGATGACCAGTTCATTGGGTTGGGGGCGGAGTTCGTCAACGATGGTGACAAGCGGTGAGTCTTGGGTGAGTTGACGGAGAGCCGGTACTTTCTGTACAAACATCCCCCCATCACGACCATCGGTAGAGTAGGCTACAGTGGTGTAGATAATCGGGATCGCGGCAGCGCGTGCTGCTGCTAAGAGTGGCTGTGTGGCTCGTACAGCATCTGGCACCCCAGGAGCCGCGTAGAGTGGTGACCCAGGAGTGGTATAAGCTTTGATAAAGTCAATGATGAGCAAGGCGGGATATTGACCAAAGCCGACTCGACCAGCAAATCCGTGCTGGCGGTAATCGGTAGTTAGATGGTCGTAATCGGTCATCACACATTGCTCCTTCTAACCACACGGGGGCGAATGATTATTCGCCCCCTCAAAGACTCCGGCAATTAATCGGCGGTGACGGCTGATGGTCGGGTGGTTGTTATTCGCTCGCGACGGGCAGCGCGAGTAACTGCCCAACGTACCGGTTGTGGTTTACGGGGTGCTGGCAAGCCGGTTTCAGCTTCAGCGTTGGCCAGTAGCTCTTCGAGCGGCGGACCGAAATCGAAGTCCTTAATTTCGCCACGAGCTGCGGCCAGTTCGGCCCGTTTGGCCTCGGTAGCCGCTTCGTCAATCGTAAGATCATCGCGGAGGACGACTCCATAATCGTTTAATGCCTTCTCGCGACTGACCAGGCCATAACGCACATCGCGTTGAACCGCTTCTGGTGGACGAGTCAATGGATCCTTCCAGCCACCACCGCCGGCAGTACGATAGATCAGTTGGTCACCCGGCTCTACGGCAATCTGGTCGCACTTACTGGGCAATACCTGTTTGCTACCGTCGGTGCGTACCAAAAGTTTACTGGATCGACTTCCTGGTTTTCCGCCTACAATCCCCCACGGTGGCGTTAACCAGCGATCATCATGAATGGAAATTTCGCCTGGTTCAAGAAAGGTGTAAATCTTCTCGATACCATTCCCGCCGCGATGAAAACCGGCACCTCCAGAGTCCATAATGCTGGTGTAGCGTTCAATGCGGATCGGATAATAGCTCTCCAGATATTCGGTAGGAATATTGGTGAACAGGGGCCACCACGAATGACCATCCATGCCGTCGCCAATTGGGCGACCGGGGATACCGCCGTAGTTGATCTCCATCAGGTAGAAGAACTCGCCATTTTTGTCGTAGCCGGAGTAGAGCAAGTAGGGCGAGGTGCCATAACCGGCAGCGGTGGTGAATTCCGGCGCTCGTTTGGCAAGTGCACCACCGAGCACGTCGAACAGACGGGTCAGGGCGTGAGTGCGACAACCAAGGGCAGCCGGAAATTCGGGCTGGATCAGGCTTCCTTTGGGCATGGTAACGTGGAGCAACGGGTAGAAGCCGTCGTTGAACAGGATTTGGGGGTCGAAGACCATGATCAGGTAGACGCCGATGAACATCTTGAACATCGACTCGTTGAGGTAGAAGTTTATTGGCCCCATTGCTTGAGGATCGGTTCCTGTCCAATCGAAATAGGCTTCGTGTCCTTCACGCCAGATCGTCAGCTTCATCTTAAATGGCCCATTGCCCAGACCATCGTCATCGACATAATCTTCGAAAGACTGGGGTTCTTCGGGCAGATTGCGGACAATCAGTTCCTTCATTGCCCGGTATGTGCGGTCGAGCAGGGCCTGGGTGGCAGCCAAGTAGACATCTTTACCGAAGCGGTTGCACAACTCGATCACCCGCTTCTCGGCAGTGCGGCAGCCGGCAATAATTGCCATGAGGTCAGCTCGATTCATTTCGGGTTGGCGCACGTTGTTGAGCATAATATCAAGGACGGCGCGATTGAGTTTGCCGCGCTCGTAGATTTTGACCGGGGGTAGACGCAACCCTTCACCGAAGATGGTGGTGGCGGTGGTCGGTAGCGAGCCAGGTAATGGCCCACCAACATCTTGAGCATGTCCAAACATACTGGCCCAGCCGATCAACTCACGCTCTTCACCTTCACCGTAAAAGATGGGAAGCATGACGAGCAGATCGTTGATATGACTAATGGCGCCGCCGCAGAGATAGGGATCGGAGAGCAAAATCACATCGCCAGGTTCGATGGTCTGATCCCAGTTGTCGAGTAAACCGGCAATGTACGAGCCGAATTGACCGACGATCATTCGGCCATGCGGATCTGTAATCATCGGGAACTCGTCGTGTTGTTCACGGATAACCGGACTCATTGCAGTGCGATACAGCACCGCATCCATCTCGTAGCGCGTATTTTTGAGAGCGTTTTCGATGATGTCGAGTGTTACCGGATCGATATTGATGTGGGGAATGGTCGCAATTTTGAGGTTCGTAGCCATACGTGCTCCTCACTGTGATTAACGACGGTTGATCAGAAGATTGAAGTAGCGATCAACGGTGGCTGTATGCCCAGGCAAGACAACCGTTGTACTATCTACCTCGGTGATAATGGCCGGTCCTTCAACTTGCATACCGGGACGCAGCTTGTTGCGGTCGTAGAGCTTCGCCGTTATCCATTCGCCGTGGCGATAAATCTGATGGTCACCGCTGTAGGCGCTGCTGGCGTCGGGATCTCCCGGCTCTGCTTCAGGTAATTCGACTTTCGTCACCCGGCCAATACCGACAGCGCGCAGGTTCACAATCTCCACTTTGCTGTCGAGCATAAAGCCGTAGGTACGGTCGTGCAATTCGTTGAAACGTTGCACCAGCAGCGGAATGAGGTCTTGCTCGAATTCGGCTTCGTGAACGGCAATGGGCATCTCGTAGCCTTGCCGATAGTAGCGCATATCGACAAAGTAACGGATTTCTTGGCGCTCTGGCGGAATGGCTTCGTCGGTCAGCATGACTCGCGCTTCCTGACCGAGTTCGCGCAGGATACCTACCATCTCTTCCTGTTCTACCTGATCGACGGTGCGGATGTATGTGCGGGCAAACTCATCACGATAATCAGCGCTCAGATCACCCATTGCACAGAGCAAACCGGGAGCGGGAGGCACAATCACCGGATAGCAACCGAGGAGTTCGGCCAACGCATTGCCGTGGAGTGGTCCGGCGCCACCAAAAGCCATCAGGGCAAACTGGCGCGGGTCGAAGCCGCGTTGAACACTCACCAGCCGGAGAGCACCGAACATATTCTCGTTGACAATGCGGAGAATCCCTTCGGCTGCGTCCATCAAACTCAGGCCGGTAGCATCGGCAATTTTCTGTACAGCGGCTTTGGCGGCGGCGAGATCGAGTTGCATCGCTCCACCGAGAATACTCGCCGGTAGGTAGCCACAAATCAGATTGGCATCGGTAACAGTCGGTTCGGTACCGCCTTTGCCGTAACAGGCCGGGCCAGGAACAGCGCCAGCACTTTGTGGGCCGACGCGCAAAGCACGGGTAAGAGAGGGAACGTGGGCAATTGAGCCGCCACCAGCACCAACCGAGCGCACGTCAACCGACGGTACTTTGACCGGGAAATAGCCGAGCACTGTCTCGCGGGCAATATTGGGTTCGCCCATGCAGAGCGAGACATCGGTCGATGTGCCACCCATATCGAAGGTCAGAATATTCGGATAGCCAGCACGTACTGCGATGTGCAATGCTCCGGCCACACCACCTGAAGGCCCGGAGAGCAGGGTGTAGACCGGATTTTCCTCTGTTGCTTCAGCAGTCATTAGCCCGGCGTCTGAGCGTAGAATGTTGAGCTTCGCCCGCACGCCCTGTTGGCGCAGGTTCTGATCGAGGTTGTGAACGTAGGTTTTGACTTTTGGCTTGACATAAGCGTTCATCGTTGCAGTGAGCGTGCGCTCATACTCGCGGAACTCCGGCAGCACATCGTAAGAAATAGTGACCGGCAGATGAGGGGCGATCCGTTGGGCAATCGCTTTCAGACGGCGTTCATGATCGGGATTCGCATACGAGTTAATCAACGAGATGGTCAGCGACTCAATCCCCGAGTCAACCAACTCACGGATCACCTCTTCGGCATGAGCTTCATCGAGCGGACGCACCACCTCGCCGCGAGCGCTCATCCGTTCGCGTACTTCACGGGTATCGGCAAGCGTTGCCGGTGGTTCCGGCTTAATCATGATCATCCAGCCGGCAAGGGGACCTGGGGTTTGCGAGCGAGCGAGGTGTAAAATCTGCTTAAAGCCTTCGGTTGTCACCAGGCCGACGCGAGCACCCTTCCCTTCGAGAATGACATTGGTGGCAACAGTGGTGCCGTGCATGATCTGGGCGACTTGTGCAGGTTCGATACCGGCCTGCTGACAGATGGCTGCAATACCGTTCAGCACAGCCTCTGATGGATCGTGCGGTGTGGAGGGGGTCTTATGACGCCAGTAGCGCCCGCTCTCCTCATCGAAGAGCATCAAGTCGGTAAATGTGCCGCCGACATCGACTCCAATACGGTAACTCATGTGTTCATTCCTCCCAATCAGTTACACACTCCCCAAACACGTTATAATCGGTGGCTGATAAGCGGTGCCACCTGTGGATACACTGGCCCGGCCTTGCCAACCAGGGCCGGTAAGGGTCGAGCCAGGATTGAGCTAAGCCAGTCGGATGCGGAGAGCAAGGCCGGTAGATCAATCCCGGTCGGTACCCCCAAACCGTTAAAAAGATGAACCAAGTCTTCGCTGGCGATATTGCCAACTGCCCGCGGGGCGAAGGGGCAGCCGCCGATTCCGCCAAGGGCAGCATCGAACGAGCGGATACCGACCTGCCAGGCAGCGAAGGCATTGGCGTAGCCGGTATTGCGCGTGTTGTGTAGATGAATGGTAATGGTCGTATCTGGAACCCGTTTCAAAACCAGCTGGCATACAGTGGCGACCTGGGTCGGCACAGCCATACCGGTGGTGTCGGCCAGGATGATCTCGTTCGCTCCTAGATCGGCAGCGTGTTCAGCAATAGCGAGAACTCGTTCAACCGGCACGTAACCGTCGAAGGGACAACCAAAGGCAGCGCCGATGGCAACCCCAAACGATAACCCATCATTTCGGATACGAAGGGCTAGGTGGCTGAATTCGGCCAGCGAAGCGGCAGTGGTGCGCTTAAAATTAGCCTGATTAAGGCCATCGCTGGCTGCCAGGACCAACCGAACATGACGTAATCCGGCAGCAGCGGCTAATTCGTACCCACGTTGATTAGGGGCAAGGGCAGTAAAGCGAAACGCATCGTTGTTGGTGCGCGCAGCCAGATTATAACCGCGTTGAACCAACGTTTGCGCGATGTGGTCGGTACCGGCCATTTGCGGTACCTGACGTGGATTTACAAACGAACCAATCTCGATCCGTGGAACACCGGCAGCAAGCAGGCGTTCAATCAACGCCACCCGCGTTGCAGGCTCTAACACCTCTGGTTCGTTCTGCAACCCATCACGTGGGGCGACATCAATAATCGTTACCGCTTCCATCAAATAACCCGTTTCGCCTGAAGCATTGCCAGTTCATCTTCACTCAAACCGAGCAATTCACTGAAAATCTCGCGGTTATGTTGCCCAAGGGCTGGACCAGTCCAGTCGATTCCGCCAGGGGTTGACGAAAGGCGTGGCACCACATTTTGCATCTTGATTTCACCCAATTCGGGATCGTGCACACCAATGATTGACTGGCGGGCAAGAAAATGCGGATCACTCAGCATCTCTTTAGCAGTGTAGATACGACCAGCGGGAACGCCATACTCATCCATTATGGCCTGCAACTGATCGGCGGTATAGTTCACCGTCCAGGCAGCGATCAGATCATCAAGTTCAGCTTGATGCTCACCCCGGGCTTGATGAGTTGCGAAACGCGGATCGGTAGCCAGTTCGGGCTGGCCCATTGCCTGGGCGAGGCGGGCGAAGATGGTATCAGCATTGGCGCCAATCACGAACCAGCTTCCATCAGCAGTGGGATAAATATTGGAAGGGGCGACATTTGGCAAGATGTTACCGGTGCGTTCACGGATATGACCGGTCAATTGATATTCGGGAATCATGCTCTCCATCAGCGCGAGCACGCCCTCGTATATCCCAATATCAACCACCTGGCCCTGGCCGCTCCGTTGACGTTGATGGAGCGCAACCAGTGCGCCGATAGTGGCGAAGGTAGCGGCCAGTGAGTCACCGATACTGATCCCGATCCGGGTTGGTGGACGGTCGGGAAAACCGGTGATGGCACGAATACCGCCCATTGCTTCGCCGATTGAACCGAAGCCAGCCTTATCGCGATAGGGGCCGGTCTGTCCGAAGCCGCTGACCCGGATCATAATCAGGCCAGGGTTCAGGGCATGCAACTCTTCCCAACCCAGGCCCCAGGATTCGAGTGTACCGGGGCGAAAATTCTCCAGCACCATATCAACGTGGGGAACCAGCCGCTTCACTAGCACTTGGCCATCGGGTGTCCGCAAGTCGATCGTGATCGATTTCTTATTGCGGGCCAATACCGGCCACCAGAGCGTTCGTCCTTTATAACGATGGCGACCCCATTCCCGCATCGGATCACCCTTGCCGGGTGGTTCGACCTTAATCACCTCGGCGCCAAAATCGGCCAGCAACTGACCGCAGAACGGGCCGGCGAGAAACGCTCCCAATTCGAGCACGCGAATATCATCGAGCGGTCGTGGTGGACGTTGGTTCGACACAGTAAACTACTCCTCACGAAATGCGGACGCTGACGCATCTTCCGCATTCCGACTCTGTAACAGGACATCACGTCCGTAAAAGATGTGTTCACGCATCATGGCCCGAGCACGTTCACCATCACCGAGACGTAGCGCATTGAGAATAGTACGGTGAAAAAAGTTAGAAATCTGGCGTTGTTCGGGTTGATACCAGTAAAACGAACGGAACTGTAACGGCACGGCCACAATCTGGTTCAACATCGTGATCAGGCGCTGATTACCGGCGGCTTCGGCAATTGTCTGGTGAAAAATGGCATTCTGTTCGACCAAAAAGTGTACTTCGTCTTGTCGGCGCTCGAATGTCATCGCCAGCGACTGTTCAAGCGCAGTTGCAGCGCTCTCCATACGGATGATCTGTTCGGCAGTAATGCGCTGAGCGGCCAGATAGGCGGCGTGACCTTCTAGCAAAGCCCGCAGGTCATATATCTCGATCAAATCATCAACGGTAAAACTACGAGCCACGGCACCGCGATTGGGAAAGATCTGTACTAATCCTTCGGCGGCAGCTCGTACTAATGCCTGTCGCACCGGTGTTCGGCTTACCCCGAGGTCTTGCGCGAGTCGTTCTTCAACCAGGCGCGATCCGGGTGGATAGTAGCCTTCGATCAGTAACCGACGCAATTGCTGGTACACCTGATCGGCAGAAGTTTCGTCATTTGTATACAATTTATTCATTACAATTTGGTGTAGTAGCAATAAACAGATAGCATACCTGGTGATGCTTCTGATGAATAGAGCTAAAGGATAGAGAAAATAGGTTATGTAATTTGGTTATAAAATTTATACTATTCAGAGATTGTATACAATATAGCAGAGTGAGTATGGATTGTCAAGGGGGATAAGGCTGGTGGTAACGTAGCTGGCCCCCTAGCCCCCTTCCGCTCTCACAAGGGGAGAGGAAGAGGGAAGGTGGGGGGCGAGAGCGAAAGAATATTGGCAACCTCCCACACAATGGTTGCACAGGTATGGTACGCGCCCGATGAGAAATCCGGGTTTTTGATGAGGCTTGACAACTGTCTCTTATACACATCT
>JAGHYT010000149.1:0-9180 GCA_017743535.1 Chloroflexus sp. | reverse complement strand
GGCAGCATCATCACCCACTGCTGCACCATCACCGATGGCAGCATCATCACCCACTGCTGCACTATCACCGATGGCAGCATCATCCCCCACTGCTGCACCATCACCAACGGCAGCATCATCACCCACTGCAGCATCATCACCAACTGTCGTCACTGGCGGTCCGGTGGTCTATCAAGCTAACTTCGGCGCCAACAGCGATTGGCCAGCTACCAGTGGCAACGGCTGGAGTGTCGGCGCTAACAACGGCCGGTATCTGATCCAGGTCAACGCTGGTCTAGGCGACATCTGGGCATTTCGGACTTCACCGATTGGGAGCGACATGGTTGTTGAGGTAGACGTCCAGGTTACCGGCGATTGGGCTGGTCTCATGCTACGATTTAACGATCCGAAACATTACCTGAGTTTTCTGATTAATCCGGTGCAGGGGTTGTATCGCTGCGATGAACGAAATGATCGTCAACGCAAGCTGCTCGTCGAAGACCAGATCGAGTTTCGTGATTCTACCCGACTTGGTGTGCGACTTGAGAACCAACAGATAACGTTACAGATTAATGATCAGGTCGTAGAGGTGCTAGCAGTCGCTTCACCTCCACCCGATCCGCGGTACGGTCTCATCGTGCGAGCTGAGCGCAATCCAACGACGGCAACGTTTCGTAATCTTGTGATCCGTGCACTGAGTTGAAATTGCATGAATGCGAACAATGCAGATATAATCCAAAACGAGACCCATCCGACACAAGACGCGGGCCAGAGGCCCGCGCTTTAAGAGCTTTGTCGGAACCCCATCTGCAATTCGATGCTGCGTCATACCACCGATGATAGTGCTCGAGCGGTGACCATCTGTGGGCGCCGATAGGTATGACACCAACCATGTGGCGCCGAATCCCGAATAGTAGCGGAGCAGGTGCGATGCCGCCGTGGGCGACGGGCGATGCCGGATGCCGACGGGCAATACCGCCGTGGGCGATGCCGGATGCCGACGGGCAATGCCACCGTGGACGACGGGCGATGAACGGTAAACGGATGGTAGGGGCGAAAAATTTTTCGCCCCTACCATCCCGTTCGGCCATCCCGTCCGTCCGTTGGCCCGGTTGATACGGACGACGCGATGGGAACGATTAGGATCAACGATGGCAATACGATCACCATAATTGGCACCGCGCCTATCGGTGGCAGCCGATCACCATCATCCGGTGACTGGATCGATCATCCGGTTATGACGCTAAGATCGTATGTGAGGAATGTCGGCGCATCGTGTCGAAGTGACAATGAGGTGTTTGATCATCCTCTAAGAATCCGGTGCCGATGGCAGCCACATCGCCAACACTCCGTCGCTGCGGCGGGTGGCAATGCCTCGATTGATATCCAGCACGTGGACGCCATCATTGGTGCCATACGCTAACGCACGTCCATCACTTGACCACAGATTGAAGGAGAGCGCGTACGCATCGAAAAAGTTAATCTGGGCGAGAAATTCCTGGCTGGGAACAAACGTGTTCAGAGTTCGCGAGGAAGTGCCATTCCGACCAACCAATTGCCAGCGCAGTTGTGGTGAACCACCGCTCGAACGGCCAGCAGGGGTAAGATAGGCAATCTGTTCCCCGTTTGGCGACCAGAAAAAGGCGACGACGTCGTCATCGGACGCCGAGAGTGTACGCACCGATCCATCGAGTGCAACCAGCTTCAGCGGACCGAAACCTTCAGGCCCGACTGTTGTATACGCAATCTCATCGCTCTTCGGCGAACGACTGAAAATGATGGCTGCCATCGGTTCGCGTGCCAGCACTTGTGGTTGCATTTCGCCAACCTTGACTCGGGTCAAAACGCTCTCAACCTTTTCAACCGTCGGTGGGCCTTCAATTGGCGGCTGCGCTACATAAAAGAAACTTTCGCCATCTACACTCCAGGCAGGTACCTGAAAGAACCCAGGATCGTCAATTTCGTACAACGGTTGTTTGCGACCGGGTTGTACCGTGATAACCCGTCCGTCCTCGAAGATAGAGCCGCCGATATGTACCAACACCGACGAGCTATCAGGTTGCCAGGCCAGATACAACGAACTCGGCGAAACACTCACTAATTCAGCCTCGCGCGAGCCATCTGCTGGCACAATATGCATTCCTAACCCGCCAGTGCTACGGTTTGACAAGAACGAGAGATGCTGACCGTCAGGCGACCAGACCATGTAGAGCGGTGGATTGGTTGTCGAGCGATACAATTCGGTACGTGTCCCACTACGTAAATCAATAACTCGCAGGATACTGACATTGCCCCGCCGACTGATGTAGGCAATGCGACTGCCATCAGGAGCCAGTGCCGGATAGCGAAACAACTCTGCACTGAGATCATCGGCCAGAAGCTGTGCGTTCCCCTGGCGATCAACAATCGCCAGCCGTTGCCCCGGACCAACGACCAGTAGTCTCTGATCAACCGGGCGATTCGTAATAAGCAGGAAAGCCACTACGCCTGCGCTCAGACTGCCGATGAGAATCACTATGCTCAACAGCCCAATGATCGTCAGTAAGATCCGCCGGGCAGCCATACCTCGCTCCTTTCTGGTGAGGGGGTATATGTTAAGTAGTATAACAAGATTTCGGTGTAGAGAGAAAAGATTTTTTTCGCTCTGTGGATTGTTCGCTTGTGCTGTACTGCCAACACCTTAACGCGCATGCGAGGTGATCGCTACAGAGATAAAACTTGAGACACGATGCAGTGCCAGCATTTTACCTTCTCGGTACGCCTGTGAGAATGTTAGAGGTTGTCAGTATTTTTCATCTTTCGTTCTTATGAGAGCAACTTTGCAGAAAACAATATGGATGATACCCATCATGCGCGCCATCTAAGAGACTGATCAAAAATCCAGATTTCGCATTGGGCACGTACCGTACCTGTGTGACCATTGCGCGAGGGGGGTAACATTCTTTCGCTCCAGCGTCCCACGGTTCCCCCTTCCGCTCCCCGTGGGGAAGAGGAAGGGGACCAGGGGGAAGGTGAGGGCTGCCAAGCGTACTCTGTAGCACAGACACTGAGACCGTCGAAACCCTTTGCCATCGCGTCGCGGAGACGCATGTGTTGCTCGCCAACGTTTCTCGAGTGCGCGGGCCTGGGTTCCGCATCCTCCAGTATACGCGGCTTTGGACTGCCCCTACCACTCTGGAATAGCGATCTCAATAGTATCGCTAACAACAAAACTTTTCTTTCAGGCCGATTAAGACCTTCTACAACTTGACAAATTGGTACTGTTCTTCCCAATCCTCACGTCTGCGTTTGGCAATGATGAAGAATTGATCAAGTACTTGCTCAACCACACTAACGAAATCACGATACTCTGTTTCGGTAATCTGACGAAAGCCGTGGGCCAGAATGCTCTTATTACGCACGTTCACGCGGTTTTGAATATCGGCTAGATTGATCGACTGGACGAGTGGATCTTTAAGCGCTTTCAACAACATATACCCGTTGAGTAAAGTAATAGGGTTGTATTGACCATCACGATTCGGTTGCAGACCTCGTTCACGAAAACTCAATGATCGCTCAACAGCGCGGTATTCATTCTCAAGCTGTGGTTGCTGTTGTTTGAGACGATCAAGATCAGGACGTTCGGCCAACACATCATGCGTTGCCAGGCGATGCTGGCTCATCAATTCTAGACTACGGTAGCGTAACAGTGCAGCCGTGTCATATCGTCGTTGTACTTCACGACGCAGTGCATTGGCATGAAGTGAGCCGAGTAGCGGCAAGATTGCATCAGAATTAGCGAGAGTAGACAAGGCCATATTAGAATTGCGCATCGCCTGTATCGTGCTGAGCAGGCGATTGATGGAGTCACGTTGGGCATCTAGCAAACGTCGATGTTCTTGCAGCTCGGCAATCAATGACTGAGCCAGGAGTTGACCCATCGTCTCGGCAGCAGCCGCAAGATCGAAAGTGTCCCATTGTGCGTAAGCCCGCGCTAACAGGGCTAGTTGCTCATAACCTTTGTTTTCTTTTACCCGTTGGGCCAGATCGCGATAAATCCGTTCAGAGTTTACATAATCGTGAGCGTTAAACAAGCGTCTAGCCTGGGCCGCCTCCAGATCACCAAAGACTTCATACGGATCGGATGGATCGATCAGTCGTTGCGAGCCGGGCACAACCCGATTTTGTTCATAATCACTTTCGATGTAGATGGTGCCGAGACCAAGGACATAAGCCGCCTTTGCTAGTCCTACCGTCATCGGTTTGGTACCAGCGGTGAGGTCGACCAGAATCTGGCCACGGTTGAGATCACTCCACTCTTCAATCACAGCGCGTAATTCACGGTATACCTGCGTAACATCAGTATAATGGGCTGTTCTCACGATCCATTTCTGATCTGGTTCCCGATCTAGCTTTGTAGCCACCTTTCTTAAGAAATCATGCGTTTCCGGAGTAAGTAAAAACGCAACTCGATTCGGTTGGAGCGCACCGATCAGGAGGGCAGCCGTGTCCTCCTGACGACTCCCAGCGAGGATCAATGCCTCTGCTCTCCGATTGCCGACCCGATCGCGAAATCGTTGTAACTGTTCACTGAAATCCATATCTCTGCTCCTGGATTGTTCACGGTTCAGCATCGCCCCGGTTACTCATCAGGATACTGAATTGTTATACCAAACGGATCATTTCCAGGCGTACTGAACGATTCCTTTGCCTCTTGGCTTTAAGCGCAATCGAGCCTACAATACACAGGTAGTATATGCAGCTCTCCGCGAAAGGAGCCTCGCTCATGAGAGAACTCTTGAGCATCGTTAGCCTGTTTCCCAATGATCCACGCTTTGCTATTCGTAAGCTGCGAGCCTGGATTGGGCAGGAACGCGGGGCATTGGCCTGGATATGGTTGTTGCGCTTTGGTAGTCTGATCTGTCTGACAGTTTGGGCAGTGTTTCGGGCTGGAGGAAATATTGAACTCTATTTCAATGGCTTTCTAGTCATAGGACTCATGTACGTCTTTCAGATCGGAACAGCGATTGGTGGGAGCTGGCGACCACAACTCTGGCAAAGTCAATGGGTCAAATTGTGTCAAAATCTGATTGAGACTGTATTACTTAGTCTGGCCATTATTCATTTTAGTTCGGCAGATGGTGTATTATGGACATTCTATCTGATCCCGATGCTGAGTGCGATCCGCTTTTTACACAATCCATATCGGTCTATTTCTATCATCTTGACAATATCAATTTCAACACTTAGTGGTTGGATTGTATACAAATATTCCGAATTGGGGCCACTTATTCCGCTAACTATTAACCTACTAGGGTTAAGTATTCTTTTTGTTGCCCGACGAACCAGTGTAAATCCTGGTGCTTTTGCTGATCAACACTCGGAAGTTGTCCAGATTCTTGATCACTATCGCTCAGGAATTTGCATTATTGACCGCGAACGACGAATCCAGTTTGTTAATGCCGGCCTACGACGGTATTTTGGGAAATTAACACCTGGTATGAAGTGTTACCAATACCTTGGCTGTATTGGTGAAAACTGCACTGCCTGTATGATTCCTGAGCATGCCGTTCATAACACATTTCGCCACACGATGCTTGCACCAAGTGGGCGCAAGCACGAGTTCGAGGTGACGGTACATCATCTTGCTGAAGATAACCATATTCTGATGTTTCTCGACCCGCCTTGTACCATCCAACTCGAACTGTATGAACACCTCCTCGATACCATTGTTGACAACGATGAAGCTCATTTCAACGATGCACTCAGGCGACTGTTACAGTCGATCCGTGAGCAATTTCGCGCCGAAACCGCAGCTATATTCTGGTTCAGAGAGGGCAGACTAGAACGCGCACTCGATGATGGCCCTGAACTTCCCTTTACCGAGAGCTATGAACCCGGCCAGGGAGTCACCGGTCTCACGATCATCACAACTCCTTATCTACGCTTTGGCCGTTCTGTTCGTGTCAACAATCTTGACGAGAAGCCAGAAGTGCTCCAAACCAACGTTGCCAGGTATCGCCAGGCATTACCCAGCGGGGAGGTACGCCATCTGCTAGCTGTGCCTATCAACGGGCGCCGTCACGTCATTGGTGTGATCCGTCTCGTCAATCGTCTACTGGATCACAACCCACCCCGCTTGGATCCGCACGGCTTTCACAGCGTGCACGAAATTGATCTGCGAATGATCGCCGAGCGGCTGGCCCGCGCTATCGAGTATCGTCAGTTAAGCCGTGAGAAAGAGCAGCAACTGGCCGAGACGCAGCGTTTCTACCGCATCTATGCCGCTAGTACCACAAAGCGCAACGTTTTTGAAACAATTACCGAAGAGGCGATGGCAGCTTTTCCCGAGGCAAGTAAATGTGAAATTCGGCGTCTAAACCGCTCAAATCGAACACTGGAATATATCTGTGCCCGTCACCGGCGGGGGTTCGACTATGGTTCCCAACCAATTGCATTAGCAGGGGTTGCTAGCCGTGCACTGCGGGAAGAACGCATCCAGGTTGTACCGGATACCTGCCAGGATTCCGACTTTGTTGCCGGAAAGGTCGCAATCGGCGCCATGATGGTCGCCCCCTTAATCGGTCAATTGGGTATTGTCGGCACACTTTCGCTTGATTACCCGACACCACACACCTTCAGCGAAGAGGAAAAGCGTCGGTTTACCGCCCTCGCCACGCATGCAGCATTGGCGGCCGAAACGTTTTGGCGCCGAGAGCAGGATGAGCAGCTACGTGACTACATTCAGCGGATTAATGAACATATTAGCCATGGTGTTGAAGGTGTTTATAAGAATGTCTTGACCGCGTTACGTGAGTTGATCGGCTATGATAGTGCTTCTATCCAACTACGTTACGACAATTATCTCAAAATTGTAGCACACGATGGATTCGCTGATCCAGATGCTCTTGCATTGATCTCATTTGACGTTAACGATCAGCGTTTTCCAAATTTTTATGTTATATCGGAGGGAGCACCGTTAACGGTTGCCGATGTCTGGCAAGACTACCCCCATTTGAAGGCTGAAGCTGATCGCTATCAGAGTAATGATATTCGGAGCATTTTGTACATCCCGATGATCTAT
Organism: Chloroflexus sp.; assembly: GCA_017743535.1. Taxonomy (GTDB): domain Bacteria; phylum Chloroflexota; class Chloroflexia; order Chloroflexales; family Chloroflexaceae; genus Chloroflexus. The sequence continues at coordinate 2,138 of JAGHYT010000149.1, read as the reverse complement.
CGGCAGAAAACTATTGGGATGATTGCGCTCAACAGTCGTGTCGTCAACTTCTATCGGTTTAGTGATACCATTATTGGCACACTTCTGGCAAGTGCGGCTGCATCTGCGATTGATAATGCTCGTCTTGTTGAAGCCCAAGAGCACCAGCAAGAGAATTTGCGTCGTTTGCTTAAGAGCAGCACCGACATTATCGGGATTAACGATGAACAGGAACTTATTGATACGTATGTTCAACTGGGTATTCAGCTCTTTTCCTGTGAACACTGTGCAATCTTTATCACCCACGCACCGGCGGTAGAGACATTTGACTTCATCAGTTCATCGTTACGTCAGGAGCTTTCTGATGGTTACAGTGAACTTGCCAAGAGTATTTCTGCTAGCAATAAAGTTGTGCGGTTGAGCGGTGAAGCACTAAGCCAGTATTATGACAATTGTGGATTATCTGATGATGATTTTTATCATTTACTCAGTGGTCGTAGTCGTTCACTCTTAGCCGCTTTCATGAGCGACCAGCAGCAACATACACGTGGTGTCGTTTTGCTAGAGAATTATTGGGATGAAAGTGGGTTTCCAGAGTCGTCTGAAGAACTCCTTACGCTCTTTTGTTACCAGCTTGTACACAGCCTCAGCGTCATCAACCTGCGCCGCAGTATTCGTGAGCAGTTGGGTATGGATGTCCATGACTTAGCAAACCTCTTACAGGGAACGGTTATCTTTCGCATAAATAAACTTATTCGTCAATCGAGCGATACTGTTGATCAACTGAAAGAAAAACTACAATCAATCAACCGAGCGACAAAATATATCTATCAAGAACTGCACCGTGTTCAGGATGACTTACGCGGGAGAATGAATCTCGAGCAATCATTCGCCGATGCGCTGGAAGAATATATTGAACTTGTGAGAGAGCGGATCGGTGATCAGGTACAAATTCATAAGCGTTTGCCAAATCATATGAGTATATCGCCGGAGGTGTTAGCAATTCTCTTTCGTATTTGTCGGGAAGCACTTGCAAACATTGCCAAACACGCGGGATTTACCAATTCGCCAGATGAACGTGTTGAGATTACCCTCCAGATCGAGCAGAAAACGTTTGTGCTTTGCATTGCTGATAATGGAAAAGGGCTTCCCACTGATAAGAGTCTTGATCATCCTGAGAATGGATACGGTATTCACAGCATTAAAGAATGGGCCAAGCGAATTGGCGCTAGAGCTACGATCAGGAATCGTGTCGGTGGGGGTGTTATTGTTGAAGTACAAGGTAGCATAGCGTAGGAGTGTTTATGGCTGAAACGTTACGAGTGATGATTGCTGATGACATCCTACCGTTCGTCAAAGGGCTGAAAGAGATGCTGAGCGAGATACCCGACCTAGAGCTGATCGGAGAGGCATTTACCGCGGCCGAAGCTGTGACAATGGCGCTCGCCCGTCGGCCTGATGTCGTGATGATTGATGTGAGCTGGAAAGATACTCGCACCAGTGGGTTAAGTGCTCGCCAACACCATGAAGCAGGTCTGGCGGCAATTGAACGTATTAAGCGCCAAGCGCCTGAGGTGGCGATCCTGGCGATGACAGCCTATACTGAACTGATAGAATTGGCCCGTCAACGTGGTGCTGATCTTGCGGTACCGAAGGAGTTACTTAACGACTTTGACCAGCTTGATCGGCTTCTACGCAAGGCTGTTGATGCGGTTCGTGTCCCGCGTATGCGAAAGGAGTTCGAAAGCCTTACCAATCGCGAACAACAGATATTGGAAATGATGGCAAAGGGATTGACCGATCAAGAGATTGCCGGTGCCCTGAGGTGGGGAATTGGGGTTATCAAGCGCGATGTCCAGACTATCTACGAAAAGCTCGATGCACGCAATCGAGCACACGCTGTGGCTCGTGGTTACGATCTCGGCTTACTGCCAAAAGGATGCAGTTTTCGAGCCGATAGTGCGTAGTTGCTTGATCAGGTAGGATGGGTTACTAACCCGATCGATGCCAGCAAATTCAGCTTAGGATCATCCTACCTGTTATCTCGGCTTAACGGGTAACGATTGGAACAAGGACGCCGAAATGACGCCCAGTATTGCCAAGGAGTGGCATGTCATCGGCGATCCCAAACGCGATCACCAGTTCGGCATCACCACCAT
>JAGHYT010000148.1:0-9205 GCA_017743535.1 Chloroflexus sp. | reverse complement strand
TAGCGTTTCCGTTGCACACCGAGATGGTCATGCGCTTCTTTACTCAGCTTCGTCAGTGGCGGCCACTGACCTGAGCAGGCGCTGAATATGTTCTGCTCTTGGTGAGAACGTCTGTTGTTATTTTTGGTTGCTTCTTAAGCTGGGGTTTTTCGGCGTTCTTTTCCTACGCGGCAGGAATGACTGAGAACCTGATCAAAAAACCCGAATTGCTCATCGGATCCGTACCGTATCTGTGCAACCATTGCCATTGCGTGAGGGTTGCCGATACTCTTTCGCCCTCACACCCCACCCTCCCCCTTGCACTCCTCCAGTGGAGGAGAAGAAGGGGGCCAGGGGGAAGGTGAGGGCCGCTAGGCGTGCGCCGCAGCACTGGCACTGCACCCGTCGCGGAGCCACCGGTAGCAACTTGCGCTATAATAATAAATTATGAGCGGATACTTTACTATTCCAACCCGTTTTCGCCTGACTGCTGCTCAGCGTGAGCAGCTTAACTGGTTGCTTCGCGAGCGCGGCATTGAGCTTGATGAATTGATTACCGATCTGGTCACCGAGTATCTGTCCGGTCAGCCGCTTCCCCCTTCGCCAGCGCCGGTTGATCGACAGTCAACAATTCGTGAGCAGTTGCGATTACGGCGGAATCAATTGCGAATCCTGCGTCCTCAACTCCACGATCCGCATAATCCACCTCCTGAATGGCTGCGGGTGATGATTGCCGAGCTAGAAGAGGAAATTGCTCGTCTCGAGCTTGAATTACAACGGGACGACTAATATGCCACGTCAGCGTCTGGATCAGTTGCTTGTTGCCCGTGGATTGGCTGAAACCCGTGCCCGTGCGCAAGCCTTGATTATGGCAGGGCATGTGCTGGTCAACGGTCAAGTGCAGACCAAGGCTGGTACGTTGGTAGACGGGGATGTGCATATTGAACTGCGTGCGGGATTGCCTTACGTCAGTCGTGGTGGCTTCAAACTGGCCCACGCACTCGATCAGTTTGATCTTGATCCCACCGGTCTGACAGCGATAGATGTCGGCGCCTCGACCGGTGGCTTTACGGATGTGTTACTTCAACGCGGCGCCAGCCGGGTCTTTGCCGTTGATGTTGGATACGGCATCCTTGATCACCGTTTACGTAACGATCAACGGGTGGTTGTGCTTGAACGTACCAATATTCGCTATCTTTCGGCTCTGCCGGACGACGTGTTGGCCGATTGTGCGGTGATCGATGTCAGTTTTATCTCGCTGCGGTTAGTATTGCCTGCGGTACAGCGACTGATAACGTCGCAGGCCTGGATTGTGGCTCTGATCAAACCACAATTTGAAGCCGGGCCAAGACAAGTAGGCAAGGGTGGCGTAGTTCGCGATCCGGCTGTTCATGCGCAGGTGCTACAGGATATTCTTACCTTCGGAACGACTAGCGGTCTGAATCCGGCCGGTCTCACCTGCTCGCCGATTACCGGTCCAGCCGGTAATGTAGAGTTTCTTGTGCTCTTTCATCCAGATCGTCCAACCATTGAATTCAAGGGTGTCATCGCTGCGTTGCTGTTCGGTCGAAGCGATAGTGTACCTCCCGTAGGTAATCGTTGAGGGTAATGTCGGCAGCGGATCGGTCACATCGTTATCTTCATCGAGTCATCTGCGGGTGACCGGCGTTTCACCCTCGCATGACGATGGGTTTTTGCTCACACTCCTGGCATACCTTGCCGGACGATCCCGCGTTGTACCAATGATTGTGACGCAAGCTTTCCGACCTCATTCCAGCGTTTGCCCGACCTTTGCACAGCTTCGTTCACCCATATTTTACACCCGGTAAACGAACCACAACTGGCAACTCAAGATAAAAATGTTACATTTAAGGCATACGTTGACATCTCAAGCAATGGCGTGGGCTGACTATGCAAGAGGTCGCGCAGATTTCCGCAGGACCCCAGATTGGTCCGAATTCAATCATCCAGACGGTCGCCGCTGCGCGTGAACAGTACGGTGATGAGGCAGTTACTGCGTGGTTGCGTCGTACCGGACGTGCCCATCTGCTTGAGGCCATGCCCGATCACATGCTGCCCGAAAGCGAATTTGGTGCGCTGATCGACGATCTGCGTCGGTGGTTGGGGATTTCGGCGGCGATGCAGATCCTCGCACGTTCTGGTGATCTAACGGCGAACTACGTGGCAACCAATCGCGTACCGGGCTTCATTCGACTGCTGTTACCTCGCTTACCGGTTGGGTTTGCCTTGCGCATGTTTTTGCCCGCCATTGCCCGTCATGCCTGGACGTTTGCCGGTAGTGGTCGCTTTGGCTATACGTTGCAACCGGTCTGGCGTCTAACACTGGCCGATAGCGTAGAAGCACGGGGTGTACAGGCTCATGAGCCTGTCTGTGCCTATTATCGGGCAGCGTTTGAAGGTTTGCTGCGGCGCGTCGTTTGTGATCGACTACGGGTAGAAGAGGTCGCGTGTCGGGCAATGGGTGCTGTGCAGTGCGAATTTCACGTCTCTTTGAGCAAATAAGGTTCTCTTTTTTGCTTGCAAGTGTAGTTCAGAGTTGGTCGTCAAAAAGGAAGAGAGGTCACGCATGCGGATCATGATGATCCAGCCCAACTATCATGCCGGTGGCGCTGAAATTGCTGGGAATTGGCCGCCAAGCTGGGTGGCATACATCGGGGGCGCATTGCGTACAGCAGGTTTCGATAATCTGCGCTTTGTCGATGCAATGACGGAGGATTTGTCCAACGACCAGATCCGTCAAATTTTTCGGCACAATCGGCCAGATGTGGTGATGGCGACTGCCATCACACCGATGATTTACAAAGCGCAGGAGACACTCCAAATTGCCCGTGAGGAATTGCCGAATGCACGTCTGATCCTCGGTGGCATTCACCCCACCTTTATGTATGGTCAGGTTTTAACCGAAGCCCCCTGGATTGACTACATTGTGCGTGGGGAAGGGGAAGAAATTATCGTTGAACTGATGCAGGCAATTGCTTATGGGAGCGATCGCCGTGATCGCATGAATATCAGGGGTATTGCCTATCTTGAAGATGGCAAGGTTGTCGCGACTCCGGCACGCGATCCGATTGCCGATCTCGATAAACTCACGCCGGATTGGAGTCTCTACGACTGGAAACGGTATATCTACGTTCCGTTAAATGTTCGGGTTGCGGTGCCCAATTTTGCCCGTGGATGCCCCTTCACCTGTCGTTTCTGCTCGCAGTGGAAGTTCTGGCGTCGCTACCGGGCGCGCAGTCCACAGAAGTTTGTTGATGAGATTGAGACCCTGGTGCGTGAGTACAAGGTTGGCTTCTTCATCCTGGCCGACGAGGAACCAACGATCAATCGGAAGAAATTTACTGCTCTCTGCGAGGAGCTGGTTCGGCGTAAGCTTCCAGTTTACTGGGGGATCAATACCCGTGTGACCGATATTCTGCGCGATGAGGCCCTGTTACCGCTCTGGCGTGCAGCAGGATTGGTGCACATCTCGCTTGGTACGGAAGCTGCGGCCCAGATGAATCTTGACCGCTTCCGCAAACAGACGACGATTGAACAAAACAAGCGGGCAATTGAGCTGATCAAAAAGCACGGGATGGTCGCCGAGGCGCAGTTCATTATGGGGATGGAAAACGAAACGCCCGAGACCATCGAAGAGACCTATCGTTATGTGCTCGATTGGAAGCCGGATATGGCCAACTGGAATATGTACACGCCGTGGCCATTTGCCGAGCTGTTTGAAGAATTAGGCGATCGGGTAGAGGTGCGTGACTACTCGAAGTATAACTTCGTGACCCCTATTATGAAGCCCGATCTGATGGATCGCGAAGATGTTTTGAAAGGGGTATTGCGTAACTATGCCCGCTTCTACATGCGCAAAGCCTTTCTGGAGTACCCCTTCATTAAAGACCCCTTCAAGCGTCGGTATATGCTCGGCTGCTTACGCGCCTTTATGAAGACGACTGTTACGCGCCGCTTCTACGATCTCGGCCGTGTCCATGTGCGTGGGACGCAGCTTGAGATCGATCTCGGCTTCGACGAGTCACGGGTGTTGACGCCAGAGCAGATTGCCGCACTGAAGCAGCAGAAGGTTTTGAATGCCGACACGACGTTTGGTGGGGCAGCGCCTGGCATTGATCTAGAAGAGATCAAAATTCAAGCTGAAAATCCATTGAATTTACCGCTTGAAGTAGCGGCGACGGAGACCCAAAAATCTTCACAGCCGACTCCATGAGCATAGCCTGATGACGTCGTTAGGTGGCGAGGGTATGAACCTCTCGTGCTGTTAGCCAGGTTTGTGGGGTGGGTTTGCAGCCCGCCCCTTCTGGTGTACTCTTAGGCTACTGAAAACATTCCCCGTTTCCAACCGCTCACCATCCACCAAACAGGGTATATCCCAACACGACGACCAGACCCATACGCACAATGCGAGCCAGAAAGACACTGATGACAAAGACCCAGACCGGTATCCCAACGGCGCCAGCGATGATACCGGCAACGTCGAAAAAGGGGTTAGGTGGTGCGGAAAGGATGAAAAGTACCAGTGGCGCTCGCCAGGGGTACTGCATCTGGCGATGAACCCATTCATAGAACGACGTGCGCTCCATTGCTTTACGACCGCTGCGTCCAGCGTAGAATGCGACCAGTTCACCCAAAACCGATCCAGCAGCCGCTGCCAGGGCGACACCGTAAGGGTTAAAGGCCTGACCTAGTCGGATCAGTAGGGGATAATACGGTACCGGTACCACAATCGAGGCATTGGCGATACCGGCAGAAAGAAAGGCGCCCACATAACCGAGGGCGCCTAAGCGTTCAACTAGATCAGGTGGCAGGAGAAGGAAAACGAGGACATTGGCGACTGCTATTGCGATACCTACAACTGCGGGCCAAAGCCATACCCGCCAGAGTGGAAGTGGTGTCTCGACAGACATAGTTCCTCGCGATATTAACACGATCGTTAAAGCAAACGTAGGCGTTTCAACCAGCGTAGAGGATACCCAAAGCTCCTCATTGCTCGTACATTGCCACTCAGTAAATGTGCCCGATCCAATGCTCGCTGATCGACACGCTGGCGTATGATCTTGCGTTCTTCATTGTCGGGCATTGTTACAAGTGTCATAGCTTGTTGCCAGACATCATCGCGCCAGTTTCGGATCAGACGTGCAGTACACCACTCGTCAAGCGGGCCACAGGCAACATCGACGAGCTGTAGCATTTTGGAGTAGGGGGCGATCACTTCATCTTGCACCCGGTCAATAGTTCGTTGAATAACCCGATTGACGGTTAGGTAATCGTGATGACACTGATCCCGTTGCGTTGGCGAAAGTGCAGGCCACTCTGGTCGCAACAAGTCGTCTAATACCGATACCAGGTCACAATTAATATGAGCGTTCACTCCTAGCAGCAGATGTTGTACCACCGACATGTTTTGATTTGCAGCACAGGCAAACGTGTACTGCCAGACCAAAGGTCCACCTGCATCTTGTTCCCAGGATTGAAGAGCTGTAAAATAGTAGTCGGCAAAATCATTGATTAACTGCGCGACCCAATCGGGGTCGTGAAACGCACCACCTGCGACGCCGGCGAGCATATGATTCGGTCATACGTTGGTAACAGGCAAGAAAGATGACCCGCCGGTCGTTGAGTGCCGTCCATTGTTCGACCTGTGTTGTCATTCGTTCAGTCAGCAAGAGATCATTGCCCTTTCTGCTTATGATTGATAGGGAGTTGATATTTTCATAAACAGTGTACCATGCAGAGCAAATATCCTCACTAACATCTGATAACCTACCCATGCCGTGGTCGAAAATCCACCTCGTGAATAATTTTGTCAGCCCGTCTAATGAAATCTGCCGGGCTTGCTATACTCACTTTCGTCAATCGCTCCGGCGATGACCCCGAGGTATAGCATAGCAGCATTTAGAGGAAAGGTTATGATCCACAGCTTTTTTACCAAGAGCAAGGATAACGATCTGCCATTGCGATCATTCCAAAAGATATTCTTTGTACTGTATGTAATTTTCATTGTTGTGCTAAGTTCTGTAATGGTTCTCTTCTTAAGCCTCTTTGCGGCGATGCAAGGTGTTGATGTCCCCTGGCTACAGGAAGAAGCGGGCAAGTATACTGTTAAGAATGCTTTGGTCTTGATACCGGGAACGATTGTTGGTCTTCTGTTTGTATTGTTATCGCATCGTTTGGTAGTCACAACAGGTCGACGTGGTTATTATTTTCTTGCAATCTGGCCGATAATTGTTGTTATCCCTCTCGCTATTCTCATGCTCTATGGAGGGGCCTGTGGTTACTGTCGTGCGGTCGTATGTACTCCGAATCCTGTGCAAAGTTGCGGCATCACTGCTAGATTTTCGCTTACGCTTTTTGAGGTGATGTGTAATTGCTACAGATGAGCTGGAATTGCATGGTGCGTGTATAGGAATGTCTCTTCAACGGGTTAGGTGATGTCAAGGCGATAACGCACAAGGTCTACTATCATCTCTAGCTGAGCCTGGTCAAAGGAGTTATTCTGTGCTCATGAGTAATCGATAAAGTATTGCGTTGGATGCTAGTTATAGCTATGTCATGGAAAATCCTTCATTTATACGTAAAAGGGCTGTTGTACAAAAAAGATTATCTCCTGGTATGGCTGTTTGCAATCGCACTCTTTTTTCTGTTACCTCATCGATCACCCGTTTCAAATAGTGAATTGAATGTAACGATAACTTTTTATTTTTGGATCTTTGCTTATGTGCTATATAAAATGATTGAACCAAGACAACTTCTTGCTTTGAATGATTTTCATGTAACCTTGCCTGGCGAAAAGGAACGACTCGCTCTCGTTGGTTGGATGGTCATAACGCCGCCTTTCCTGGTAAGTCTCTGGCCGTTTTATCCGTTCTCGCCCATACTAATGTTATATGGGAACGCGCTGCTTGTATTTACTCTCCTGGTTAGCCGCTCTATTTGGGCTATTCCATCGATTATCATCCTCTTTTTGCTCTCTTTGGCAGTGTTTCATGCTGTTGATGTCGTAGCACTCGTGTTGCTATGTATTCCTTGCTTGATAGAAGCGATCCTTCTTGTTGGAAATCGCATCACAAATTATCACTGGTATGCACTCTACTATTCGCCGAGAAGAGTTCTTCTTATCGCAGCGATCCTGTTAATGTTTGATCTATACCTATCAGGGATTGGATCTTCTATGAGATTAACCATAGAAGAAGGGGCGATTAATTTCCGCAATCCAGATTTTTCACAACCCCTGCTCTTGACCGCCTTTTTTGGTGTGTCAACGTTAGTGATGTTGTTGCCGTTTGTGAATTTGATCGGGGTCAGATGGGCAGATATGTTTCTGTTTGATCTTCGCGCAATTCAGAAGACACCTTTTTCTCGCCGTATAATGGTGTTCATTTTAGGGTGTATTCTCAATTTACCCTGTGGTGTCATTTTGTATCTTTTGCAATTTACTGAGATTGAGGCATGGATCTTAGTTAATATTTTATTAATAGGAGTCTTTGTTAATACTGTTTTCCGAACTGATGAACGTTCAAGATGGCTTGGTTACGCAGCGGGGTTGTATTTAGTACTTACTCACAGTATAGCTCTTTGGTCTTCTCCATGGTTTCTTTTTATTTGCTTTATTACTTTAGTGCTTATCTTCTACGACATTGATATGCTTTTTGATGCGCGCCAGGGGAGCGTATGAGAGAGCGGATCGCTTATACCTGTTGGACGGTTCTCAAGATCAAAGCTCTATGGCTGCCATTTATTTTTCTGCTGCCCCTATCTTTTATATGGTTTGAGCTATTTTGCAGATTGGGAGTGGCGGCTTTGCTTGTACCGGCCGGTGTCGTTTTGCATGAAATTCTCCACATCCTTCTTTTACCAGATGGTGTTCCGGTTGAAGTGGAACGACATACGCTTTTTGTACGAGTGCATATTGATGGTTCTCTATCGCCGATCCGTTCTCTTTTCGCAGCTCTGTTACCTGGGATGCTCTTGCCCCTGCTTGGAATGCTGGTATACGTTGTCGATCCAATTCTGGCACTTCCATTACTCGTTCACATACTAAGTTTACCTGTCGATCTTCATCATTGGTACGTGGGAGTTCGCGATGGAGATGCTTGATGTCCAGGATCTTGAATGCGGTTATACATCGCCACTGCTGAACGTATCACTGACCCTGAGAAGAGGGGAAAGTCTCCTATTATATGGCCCAAATGGGGTAGGCAAATCTACGTTTATGAAAACAGTCGCCGGGATTTGCCGACCATTACGGGGTGATGTGTTGCTATGTGGGAAGAGTATCTACAAGAATGCTCGTGTTAAACGTTCTATATTTTATGTTCCAGAAATTATTGAGTTGCCGCCATTCTTAAACCCTATCGAGTATATGAATCTCGTTGCTGAGTTTTATCGTACCCGCCCGAGCGCTGATTACGTGTCAGCAGGGTTGGAACTGTTCGAGCTAGCGCCGTTTGTTCGCACACCGATTGAGAAGATGTCGCAGGGCCAAAAACGGCGCGTGCAATTGCTTGCTGCGTATGTGTTGCGCAGAGCATTAACGTTGCTTGATGATCCATTGATTGGCATAGATGGATCTGGGGAGCAGTATATACGTTGCCTTGTAGAGGCTTTAACAACAGATGGGGTCGTGTTGATGACGGCCCGAAGAACCATTGACTCATTTATCAGCCTGAACGTAGGAGAAGATAAGCGCGTCATTTTCAAGCACGTTTAACTTTGCGGCTTGCTCGTTGGCTATTGTTATGGAGAAACACCGAGGAACGTTGGGCACTCGCTGACGGCGATGATGATTGTCCCTGGGTATGCGGTCGGCTAGTCCGTGTCGGGCAGAAATGCTAATGCTGGAGACAGCGGGCATGCTTTGAGCCTGGTCAAAAACTTTTCATTGGGCACGTACCGTGCCGCCAGTAGGTGCCCAGCCAGTCATCGTTATGGGCAGGTTGCGAACCCACCCCTACCGGCAGGGACGGGCGTTATCGGCGTGACAAACGGGAGCGGGCAGCGCACGTTGGAACGGGAAGCAATATGTCTCCTCATGCGCTGTAGACGAAGTGGGAATCGCTCTATCGCTCGCAATCTTCATTCTGCTATGCACTTCCTTTTCCTGCATACGGTACGAACGTTGCTAAGCTCGTGATATTGTCTTCTCGCCCCCCTTGACAAAATTCGCCAGACTTGCTATACTCTCCCTCGTCAATCGCTCCGG
>JAGHYT010000147.1:0-9305 GCA_017743535.1 Chloroflexus sp. | reverse complement strand
CGCATCGTACAATGTCCGTTCCTTAACGTCGGTCTCAAGACGTATTCGTCCTGAGACGATGGGTGCGCGGGCCTCCGGCCCGCATCGCGCAATGTTCATTCTTTAACGTCGGTCTCAGGACATATTCGTCCTGAGACGATGGGTGCGCGGGCCTCCGGCCCGCATCGTGCGATGTAACAAACCAGATCAACAGTATAACGGGGGCTTGCTACAGACCAACGGCGGGACGGGAAGACGCACCACTCGGCATACATTGCGGATTAGGTAAGGAACCCGTTTCTTCTCTCTTTCTCCTCACCTCTGCTAAAGAGGGTGAAACCTTTGAAAATTCCCAGACTACGGTAATTTCCCTTGACTCAGCCGCTTCAATCCGGTACACTACTCTTGAATACGAGCGGCGACGAGCTACCTGCTCGTCGCCGCCATTACTCTACCCAGCCCCATTGGAGCGTGCTATGCTCATGACAACTGCAAATAACATCTGGCAACAGGTTACAGGTACTATTTTCGATCCGTTATTGACCGTTCTCGTCTTTCTCCTAATGCTCAGTCTGCTCGTATTCGTTCACGAGCTGGGCCATCTGTGGATGGGTTTACGCATGGGCATTAAGGTTGAAGAGTTTGGGATCGGCTTTCCCCCGCGGGCGCTGGTCCTCTTCGAGCGGAACGGGATTAAGTACACGCTGAACTGGCTGCCTCTAGGCGGTTTTGTTCGCTTTGCCGGAATGGATGGCGAGAAAGATGCCGTGTACGGTACCGGAAGTCTGGCTACTGCACCACCCTGGCGCAAAATTCCGGTGATGCTGGCCGGCCCGTTGATGAATTTTGTTCTGGCGGTAGTAATCTTTTCCGTGCTCTTTGCGACCGTCGGTGTGCCTACTCCAACCGGTCGCATGCAGATCAGTAATGTGTATCCCGGCACGCCGGCGGCAATCGCTGGGTTTCAAGCTGGTGATGAGCTGATCCGGCTCGATGGTCAGTCCATTAGCAATGAAAACACCATCCGTGAGATAGCTCAGCGCCGTGTAGGAAGTGCTATCGAAGCAGTAGTTATTCGTGATGGTGTTGAAGTCACGTTAACGGTAACCCCAGGCCCCTGGACAGCTCCTGATGGCCGTGAGTTCAGCGCCGGTTTTGGTTTCAGTTATGGTGCTGCGGTGGTTAATCAGCGGGTTAACCCAATTGCTGCGATTGGTGTCGGCTTTATGCACAGTGTCGAACTGACCGGACGCATGGTGATGATGCTAGGCGAGCTACCGGCTGCTTTGGCCGGTCTGTTCAGCCCTACACCACCTCCAACCGGCGAGCCACTTGGTCCGGTTGGGATTGCACGGGCAACTGGCGAGGTGATCCGACAACCCGATGGCTTCATTTCATTTTGGTCGCTGACGGCAGTACTGAGTCTTAATCTCTTTATTCTGAACCTGTTACCAATTCCAGCCCTTGATGGGAGTCACATTCTCTTTGCGCTGATTGAATGGATACGTGGTAAGAAACTGCCGCCTGAAAAAGAGGCGCTGGTACACGCTTTCGGGTTTATGGCCCTGATGGGCTTGATGGTGCTATTAACGGTCAATGACGTGTTGAACGCAGTACAGGGAACACCAATCTTTGGTCGCTGATGGATGTCATTCGAGCCAGTGAATTAGGGGAATACTCCTATTGCGCACGGTCGTGGTGGCTTCGCCGGGTCGTCGGCCTTGAGCCGACCGGTGCCGAGCGTCGTGAACTCGGCACAATCGCGCACATCCGGCATGGATGGTTGGTAGCAACGAGCCAACGTCTGCTCTGGATCGGATTGGGCTTGCTGATCAGCGGCGTTGGCCTGATTATCTGGGCAAGCTGATGGTAGCGCTAGGGATTGCGCTGATTCTGGGTGCCATCGGGATATTTGTACTGGCCTTTATCTTGCGGCAGCGTAGCGGTTTACTCTGGGTCAGAGTGGTGAGCCAGGATGTCAGTGAAGCTCGCACGTTGGCTCGTCCGCTTTATAGTGCACGCCTGGGCTTGACCGGCAAACCGGATTATGTGCTGCAACGCGGGTCGGACCTGATACCGGTTGAAGTGAAACCTAATCGCTACGCACAGCAGCCGTACCGGTCTGATCTAATGCAGTTGGCTGCTTACCTTGTCTTGATCGAGGAAACTACCGGTACGGCCCCACCGTATGGTCTGCTGCGCTACGCTGAAGCAACGTTTCGATTACCTTATACAGCAGCCGTGCGTGCTGAAGTACTGACGACCCTGAGCGAAATGCGTGACCTGTTACGAGCAACCGATGTTGCCCGTGATCACGAAGATGCTGCACGCTGCCGTAAATGTGGTTTTCGCGATCAGTGTGAAGATGCGTTGAGTTAATACTGAGGGAAACAGACAGTGTTTGCCAGACATGTGTGGTACCATGAAGTTTGGATACCAGACATATAGTGCATATTATCGGCGAGAGATTGTATGCAGCTCACCAGTGATGATTTAATCGCAGCGATTGCCGAACATTTAGCCGGACGGTTGTCAATTGCACAGTTGGCAGACTGGGCATTCGACCGTTTCTACAGCCTCGAACAGGAAGAACTGATCGTACCAGCCGCTGAAGAGGAAGTTATTCGCGAGGTTCTTGACGAACTAATGTTTGCGGATGATGAAGCGTTTGCACTATCAGTCGAAGAGCTGCAACGCTTGATGGATCGATTGGCACGACTATGAAGATTCAATCGCATCCCCGTTTACGCGGCGTTATGATTGGCGATGAAGTCTACTCGTACCACTACCATCTGGCTGCCCGGGTCGCTGACATCTTCCCCGCCGCGGTCTGTGTCCGGATCGGTGTTCTATCTACCGAAACTCCGATGGAGCTAAGTCAAACACCGCAGTTATGGCGAGCTGATGAGATCGAGAACTTATCGGTGTGTCGGTATTGTGGGACACGCGATAATGTACGGGTTGTGAACGAGAACGGGATTCCGTTTAGGGTGTGTACACAGTGTCTCCCGGAAGAGTAGGGTCATTCCGAATAAGAGCCTATCTGAATGCCGCGTCGTTATGTGACACCTGGTGATGGGCAGAACACGATGTGACCAGCGTGTTGCGGTAGTTGAGATAGTGCGTCGCATCGTTATATCGCACATGGATTGTCCTGATGACCAACGCCGAGAGCAATGAACCGCTTCATTCGTATGGAAACACCTGCTGTAACCTTACGCCAGGCGTGTGGATGGGGAACCCGACTCTATCAGTGCAGCGACAGTTACTGGTTCAGATATGCTATCAGTAAAAAGGGGTAGGTTGGTACCTACCCCTTATTTATTTGCTTTCACATTCACGCTCGGCCACGTAGCCACTTTAACACCTGCCAGCCACCGGGCAAGACAGCGGCAGCCAGTATAATCTTGATTGCGTCACCGATCAAGAAGGGAAGAACACCCTTTGTCAGGGCACTCTCGGCGCCGATGAAGAAAGCCAGCCAGGTTGCGCCGATCAGGTAGATCACAAGATTGGCCAACACCATCGAGGCCACTGCACTCAGAAAACGACGATCCCAACCGCGTGCCGCCAGCCAGCCGGTAATTGTCGCTGCTATTGGGAACGAGATTAGATAGCCACCAGTAGCGCCGAACAGGTGATTATATCCGCCAGCACCACCGGCAAAGAAGGGAAGTCCGATTGCGCCTTCCAACAGATACAAGAGGAGCGCCATTAATCCTAGGCGTGGGCCAAGGAGACTTCCGACCAGAACGACCCCCAATGTTTGACCGGTAATCGGTACCGGCGAGAACGGTAAGAGTGAAATGCGGATCTGCGCAGTTAAGGCGACAAACAGACTCCCCAGAACAACAAGTAATGTGTCGGCGACGAGGGGATAAGCCAGCCAACCCCTTCGTGGTAGAACGGCCTGTGCTAATGTCTCGTTGGTGGTTAATGTCCGATTCATGACACCTCCATCAGATACCAGCATGTACCAGGATAGGATAGATTATAGCCGACTCGGTTCCAACTGCCAACAAGAAGCACCTCAACAATAGTAAAAGGACCCTCACCTTCCCCCTACCTCCCTTCCGCTCCCCATGTGGGAAAGGAAGGGTGAGAAAGGATCACAACCCAGGACAGAAATGCGATGACAATACTGTTCCTTTCACATGAGTGTGCGCCCGGATCCCTCACCTTCCTCCAGCCTCTGCGAGCAAAAGGTGGAAGGCAACACATCCTCCACAGCGCGAGAAAGGATGAGGGCCGCGCTGGTTGGGAACCCGCTTCACTAACGACCAGTGTGATGACGGTCATGAGTTGCCGAAAACCGTGTAAGGCTGCATCGTGATGAATCCTGACTATGGTCATCGTCGTGACGAACCATCACCGTAGATAGGTTGGAAACCCACCCCATACAGTATCATCCATCATTGCTGAGAAACATCTAAGGGTGCAGCACCACGCAGCCTACCCTGCATCACAGCGATCAGGCGCATCCTGTGTTCATCGTCCTGTAGGGGTGATTCGCGAACCGCCTCTCCTTCATCGGCGGATTGGCCATCGGCCCCTCGACGCCACAGCGGTCACATCAGGACGGCGAGGGGTGACCGACGCTGACCGTCATGTTCTGGAATGAGATATTTCGGATAGGCTCTTAATACGCCAGCAACTCGCGTGCTGCGGCCAGAATTTTGGCCGCATTTGGCCGATACGCATCTTCGAGGGGTGGACTGTAGGGTACCGGTGTATCGGGGGCGGCCAGGCGGGTGATCGGCGCATCAAGATACTCAAAGGCTTGTTCAGCAATAATTGCCGCAACCTCGCCACCTACACCACAGGTGCGATTGGCTTCGTGAACAATCAAGACCTTACCGGTTTTACGTGCCGTTGCCAGGATCGCCGCTTCATCGAGCGGTTTCAGCGTGCGCAGATCAATCACCTCGATGCTATGACCCTCCTGTTCGAGCACAGTTGCTGCACTTAATGCCTCTTGTACCATCGCACCATAGGCGATAATACTAAGTTCTTCACCACTGCGGCGTACCACAGCCTGGCCGATTGGAACAGGTGCATCACCGTCGGGCACCAGACCCTTGAGCGAACGGTAAAGATACTTTGTCTCATAATAGATGACCGGATTCGGGTCGCGGATCGCACTCAGTAACAGGCCATAGGCATCGGCGGGAGTAGCCGGTGCGACGACTTTTAGACCGGGCGTATGCACAAACCATGCCTCATTTGACTGAGAATGAAACGGGCCGGCGCGTAAACCGCCACCGCCAGGAGCACGCACGGTAATCGGCACCGGTTGACGCCATCGGAAATGATTGGTCGCCGCAAACTGTACTATTGCATCAAAACCGGTCGAGATAAAATCGGCAAACTGCATCTCTACGACTGGACGAAAACCTTCAAACGACATGCCAATCGCTGCATACAGCATAGCCAGTTCAGTCATCGGGGTATCAATAACCCGATCCTCGCCAAATTCCTCGATCAGCCCCTGCGTCACCTTAAACGCACCACCATACACACCAATATCCTCTCCCATCACCAACACTCGCGCATCGCGTTGCATCTCAAAGCGAAGCGCAGCTCGGATCGCTTCCAGGTAGGTCAATTCGCGTGTACCCTGTTCGTCATTGAGCACGGTCGTTGTTCTGTGTAAGCCTTGATCCCAGGTCATCATCTTTCTCCTATGCACAGCTTAAGCGTAGACACCATCAGTAAGAGTTGCCGGATCGGGGTACGGTGATGCTTCGGCAAAAGCCTGGGCTTCATCAAGTTCGGCTTCGATCCGCGCCAGGAGTACGGCTAATGTTGCATCATCAAGTAATCCACGTGCCCGCAACACCTCTTCGATCCGGGCAATGGGATCACGTGCTTCCCATTCAGCAAGAAGTTCTTTGGGAACGTAAGCCATATTATCGTGAATCGCATGACCGCGCATACGCATCGTTTTGCATTCGATAAATGTCGGCCCGCCACCGGCCCGCGCCCGTTCTACCGCCTCACGTGCTGCACGATAGACGGCAACAAAGTCATTCCCATCAACGATTACTCCTGGCATCCCATAGCCGGCTGCCCGCTGTGCAATATGTTCAATTGCCATCTGACGACGCAACGGCGTTGAATATGCGTACTGATTGTTTTCACAAATAATTACCATCGGTAACTTAAAAACACCGGCCCAGTTCATTGCCTCGTGAGCTAACCCTTGCGAGGCACTCCCATCACCGAAAAAGCACATCGCAACCCGTGGTTCGCCCTTCAGTTTTATCGCATGCGCGACACCGGCAATCACACCGGTAGAGGCCGGTAGATGGCTGATAAAGCCGATAATGCCCAGACTCAAGTCACCCATACCGTGAAGATTCGCATCGCGCCCACGAGTGACACCAGTCTCGCGGCCCAGCCATTGAGCCAGGATACGCCGTGGAGTCAACCCCCGCACCAGATACGCACCCAGATCACGGTGCATTGGGGCAATAATATCGTGCGGCCCGAGGCTGAGCGCGGCAGCGACACTGATCGCTTCATGCCCGATTTGTGAAAAATAACCACCGACAATCTTGCTTTGCTTATGTAAGAAGGTACCTCGGTCATCGAGCGCACGAGTAAGGCGCATCCAGTAATGTGCTCGTTGCAACAGGTCGTCATCAATTTCGTTCATGCCATCTCCCTCTCGCTACACATACAATTGGGCATTCGTCGCCGCCATATTTTCATTGCGCTGTGGGTATAGTGTTATTGTACCCGATTACGTGAATAAGGGAGGAAGGTGAGAAAAGAGAATCGGATAAAGATAGGAAACAGAAAAAAGGAATAGTGGGAGGAACTCCCTCCCATCTCTCGCTTCCTTTTACCCGGTGGAAGCGGGGAGAGGGTGAGGAGGTCAAAAAGAATAACAGCGTGCAGGAAGATTGTTTCCTGCACGCTACATGCTCAACCGGCAATATCAGGACAACGACTATTGAGCAACATTGACAGCAATCTTGCGCGGCTTGATCTCTTCAGCCTTCGGTATCGTGACCGTCAACACGCCATTCTCAAGCCGAGCCTCAATCCGATCCGGATGAATCTGATTGGGCAGGCGGATGCTGCGGCTGAAGCGACCATAGCGACGCTCGGTGACATGATACTGACGATCCTTGCGATCGCTGCTCTGCGTAATCTCACCGCTGATCGTCAGGACATTGTTCTCAAACGTAATGTTCAGTTGATCAGCAGTCATGCCAGGTACCGCCATCTCCACGTGATAGGCATCAGCGGTCTCGCTCAGATCAAGTGCCGGTACCAGGCTCCCACTGCGGGGCATCACACCGGTGAAACCGGTGAAGAAGGTGTCATCGAGCAGTTGCGTCATCTCGCGGAAGGGATCCCAACGGGTCAGGTTCGTCATAGCCGTCCTCCTTACCTCCTGGTGTTCTTTCATTTACTGGTCGTGCTCTCATTCGAGCCTGGCTATACCTTAGCAAATCATTGTTAGAATGACGTTGGCAAACTGTTAAAGCTCTGTCTACAATTCTTGAAGACCGGATTCAGTGACATAAGGTATGAGGCAAACAACCACAGCAAATCATTCAGACAGAAATATAAGCGTTGAAAAAGACTACTATCGGCAACCAAATCTTTATTTTTGATCTATGCAGGTTGAGTGCAGCGTGCTACAATGCAATCACACTGTAAATGGCACTTATTTAAAGGGGTACAAACATGACACGTGCAATCAACATTGACTTGCAGGGAGGTGTGGTACCGATTTCGCAGGCAGCAGCCAGTCTTGCCGCATTGATCCGACGGGCAAAAGTAAGCGGTCAGCCGATCGTGATCACCCAGAAAGGGTATCCGTCAGCCGTCCTTTTGAATATCGAGCTATTTGAGCAATTACGAGCACTGGCAATGCAGGCAGAACAAAGCAGGCAACAACAAGAGGTGTGACCTGTTGGTTCACGGGGCCATACGTTATCCTGGGTCGAACGATGATTGTCTAGCCAGACTGGAGGCAACAAACTATGATGGTTCATCGTTGCTGCCCGCCATCTGGCAACGTGACGGGCAGCACCGGTAATCAACTATTTTAACAGCTACTGTCGGTTATTTTGTACTGCCATAAGCGCTGACATAACACGCTGGTCGGTTTGGGCTGGTACGAGGGTGACTCTAGCTTTGCTCTCGGTCAAGTTCTGCACTTCGAGGATCGTAAAGAGGGCATCGCGCACTTCAGGGTCGGCTCCAATACGAGCCAGGGCTTGACCTAAAATCTTCGGACGAACGGCCTTTGCGCGGGCAAACTCGATAGCAGCCTGGCGCTCGGCAGTGCTGGTGATAACGCTTACCCGGTTGGCGCCGTCTTGCAAGATTGCCGATGTCACCTGGCGCAAACGGTTCACAACCTTAGCCTCAATCTGGCGGATCATATTGCGATCACGGAAATGCACTTTCCGAATGTACACCGATCCTAGCCGGTATCCCCACTCAGAGGCTTTTGGCGACACCTCCGCCCGCACCGCCTGACTCATTGCATGACGGTTTTCCAACATCTGAGCCAACGGCATATTGCTTAATGTGCGCACGACTGCATTGCTGACATTAGCCGCCAGTGAGCCTTGCGGATCGGCATTCTTAAACAGGTAAGCCACCGGATCACTAATCGACATCTCGTACCAGACACCGATACCCATCGGAGCGCCCTCTTCCGAATTCACGGGCTGGCTACGCAGGTAGCGCTGGTCGAGACGCATATCGATCACGTAGCGACGCCCAAAGAAGCTGATGAGAAAGGCGTTCACTCCCAGATGGAGGGGAAGAATGACCAATCCTGGCTCACGCAGGACACCGACCACGCTACCGAAGAGGGTATACACGTGGCAGGTACCCTCCTGGACAATGGTGTAAAAGCCGAATAACCGCAGCAGGCCAAAGAAGGTCGGCGCCAGAATAAAGGCAGCGATAAACGTAATCGTGGCAACAAACAGCGTAGAGATCAGGAATGTCATTGCTCCACCTCCATAATAACCCGCTCAGCCTGTTGGTAGAGACCAAGCCGCACATTACGCAGATACGCACTGAGGGCGTCTGAGCCACTCTTCTTAAGTGCGTAGAGCTGTTCGGCAAGTGCCAGTAGTGGCTCGACTTCGGCCTGTGCCTTGAGCGTCTCAATTTCAACCGCCCGTTTCGACTGGACGATCTTTTGATCGGCTGCCGCTTGCGCCAGGCTAATGTCTGATGAAACCTGGTTATGTGCCGTGTTGATCGCTGCCATTGCCGACTCTACTTCTGGCGGCGCATCGATTTCGGTGATAAGTGATGCGTCAAGAATGATTCCATAGCGCGCCGCC
>JAGHYT010000146.1:0-9478 GCA_017743535.1 Chloroflexus sp. | reverse complement strand
CTTGCAGCCCATCTACCGCTGGTGAAATCGGCAACCACGCCTGAGCTACACACGTCCCTGCATGGCGCGTTGTCGATTGATCGCAATGGAGCGATAAAACAGGTCATTCAGCTCGCGCAGGCTACCACACAGGGGAGTGTGTATGATAAAGCTAAGTACGGCGTGTGTTCGCATCGGAGCGTTCGCAACCTCAAAAATTGATGCCATCCGCCAAGTTGGGCAGGTGTTAGTAGAGGCCGGTCATATTCAACCCGCCTACATCGAGAGTATGCTGGCCCGCGAAGAGCTGGCCAATACGTTTCTGGGCAACGGGATCGCTATTCCGCATGGCAGACCTGAAGACCGCGATCTGATTATTGAAACCGGCATTGCTATTCTGCAAATCCCAAACGGAGTAACGTGGAACAAGGGTGAAACCGCTTACTTGATCGTCGGAATTGCTGCTCGTTCCGCTGAACACATTGACGTATTGCGCCGGTTGACTCGTGTTCTCGGTGACGCAGACCTGGTAAAACAATTATGTCAAACCAACAATGCTGCCGACATTGTTGAAGCACTAACCGGTACCCGTCCACAATCGCCGACATCGTCACTCACTGATTACGAACATACAGTACAGGTAGTTATCCGCAATCTGACTGGCCTGCATGCACGTCCGGCCACCACCTTTGTGGAAACAGCACGGCGCTTCCAAGCTAGCATTCGGGTACGTAACGGTGAGAGCGTTGCTGATGGCAAGAGTCTGCTCAGTCTGTTGCAGTTGGGGATCACAACCGGGACAACGATCACGATTTCTGCACAAGGCACCGATGCGCAAGAAGCTTTGATGACCCTCAAAGAACTGGTTGACACAGGCATAGGAGAGGAAGCGAGCACGGAAACACCAGTAAACCAACGGAAAATAGCCTACCGTGATTGGGTACCACAATCCGTTGCAGCAACAATCCACGGTATTGCAGCCGCAGAAGGACTGGCAATCGGGCCGATTCGGCATTATCGCCGTACCCCTATGGTTATTACCGATCAACCTGGGGATCGCCTGAGTGAGACAGCAGCTCTCGAGCAGGCCATCAGCGCAGCACGCAGTGAACTTGAACATCTGGCGAGCGAAGTCTCCCGTCGGCTTGGATCATCACGCGCAGCGATCTTCCGTGCGCACACAGAATTACTGACCGACCCAACCCTGATCCGTGAAACGGTCAGCCGGATTTTCGATGGTCACAGTGCAGCATAGGCCTGGCAACAGACTATCGCGACCCGGGTTGCTCAGCTCGAAAAACTTGACGACCCGGTGTTAGCTGGACGGGCCGTCGATCTGAGCGATGTTGGACAGCGCGTTCTGCGTC
The DNA here is from genome assembly GCA_017743535.1 of Chloroflexus sp. Classification (GTDB taxonomy): domain Bacteria; phylum Chloroflexota; class Chloroflexia; order Chloroflexales; family Chloroflexaceae; genus Chloroflexus. The sequence continues at coordinate 8,132 of JAGHYT010000146.1, read as the reverse complement.
ATCTGCTTGGCCTCAGTGGGATGCCGTTTATCAGTCTCACCGAACCAGCAATCTTGATCGCCGATGATCTGACCCCTTCAGATACCACCACGCTCGACCCTGATAGCGTATTGGGACTTTGCACAGCGTTTGGTGGTCCCACCTCACACACCGCTATCATTGCTCGTTCACTGGGCTTACCAGCGGTTGTTGCCGCCGGCACAGCAGTGCTTGACGTAGCAGACGGTACGCTCGCAATTCTCGATGGTTTTAGTGGCAAACTCTATCTACGACCATCGGCAACCGATGTCGAGACCGCACATGCCTTACGCTCTGGACTCGAACAAGAACAGGCCATCGCCTTCGCTACTCGCCATCAACCGGCTATCACCCGCGATGGTGTTTGTATCGAAGTAGCTGCAAATGTAAACCGGGTAGCCGATGCAGTGCGTGCCATCGAAACCGGTGCTGATGGCATTGGTCTAATGCGCACCGAATTTCTCTTCCTCGACCGCAACAGCCCACCTGACGAGGAAGAGCAATATCTGGCATATCGGGCAGTGGTGGAAACAATGGCCGGGCGTCCACTGATTATCCGCACCCTCGACATCGGTGGCGATAAGGAAGCACCGTATCTCAATATTCCCCGTGAAGACAATTCATTCCTCGGTATCCGTGGCTTGCGCCTTTGCCTGCGCCGACCCGATCTGTTTGAACCACAATTGCGCGCTATCTACCGTGCCGCTATGCACGGCCCACTCAAGCTGATGTTTCCAATGGTGGCAACGCTGGAAGAAGTGCAACAAGCTAAAGCTATTGCCGAACGGATACGAACTGAACTGAACGCGCCCCCAATTGAAATCGGCATTATGGTAGAGGTACCATCGGCAGCAATTTTGGCTGATGTCCTCGCGAAAGAAGTTGATTTCTTCTCCATCGGTACAAACGATCTGACTCAGTACGTCCTGGCAATGGACAGGTTGCATCCAGAGATAGCCAGGCAAGCTGACAGTTTGCATCCAGCAGTGCTACGAATGATTGCCCGTACTGTCGAAGGTGCGGCTAGCGCCGGGCGCTGGGTAGGTGTCTGTGGCGGGATTGCCAGCGATCCACTCGGTGCAGCGATTCTGGTTGGTTTAGGGGTTCAGGAATTGAGCGTAAGTATTCCCAGTGTTGCCACCATAAAAGCGCATCTGCGCGGTCTAAACACTGTTGAATTGCGTGATCTGGCGCAACGAGCACTGGCGTGTCGCAACGCAGCGGAGGTGCGTGCCCTATGAATATTGCCACCATTACGCTCAATCCAGCTATCGATCAGACTGTTTTTGTCGATCATTTTCAACTGAATACGGTCAATCGAGCACGAGCAATGCAACGCGATGCTGGTGGTAAAGGGGTAAATGTTGCTTCATTTCTAGCCGACTATGGTCTGAACGTCACCGCAACAGGGCTGCTCGGCGCCGAGAATCCCCATATCTTTGAGCGCCACTTTGCCACCAAAGATATTACCGACCGTTTTATCCGGGTACCAGGGGCAACCCGCATTGGCATCAAAATTGTCGATGAAGCTAATCAACAAACGACGGATATTAATCTGCCCGGTCTCCCACCACCACCCGGTGCACTTGACGCATTGCTCAATGTGATTGATGAATTAGCCGCCGATCATGAATGGTTTGTACTGGCCGGCAAGTTACCGCCAGGTGTACCGGTTGAGTTTGTTCCCGATCTGATTAAACGGTTACACACCTTCAATCGTGCCATTGCACTTGATGTCAGTGGGCCAGCCCTAGCTGCCGGCCTGACCGCCCAACCTTCGCTCGTAAAACCTAACATCGATGAGCTGCGCCAGATTACTTTGCTTGACCACGATGGACTAGAATCGGCAAGCCTGGCAGCCCGTCGACTTAATCAAATGGGTATCAGGCTGGCAATCGTATCAATGGGAGCGAGGGGAGCCATATTCAGTGATGGCACAACATTGTTGCATGCTCTACCGCCTCCTGTCACGGTGCGTAGCACCGTCGGCGCAGGTGATGCAATGGTAGCTGGCACGATTGCCGGTCTGGTGGAAGGATTATCACTCACAGAGGTTGCCCAACTGGCAACGGCGTTTTCACTGGCAGCACTTGGCTCGATTGGGGCACATCTCCTGCCTCGCGCTGAACTTCGCGCTTTGGCCGCCAGGGTTACGGTTACAGTGGTTGATCCGGCTGTCACTACACTGACACCCGTTGATCAATAAATGTTTGTCAAACTTGAAGGGAGGAGAAAGATGGCCGTTATTGTCGCGATTACGTCGTGTCCCACCGGAATTGCCCACACCTTTATGGCGGCAGAAGGGCTACAGCGCGGTGCGGAGAGTCTTGGTCACACGATCAAGGTTGAAACGCAAGGGTCGGTCGGCGCTGAGAATACACTGACCGCAGCGGACATCGCCGCTGCCGAGGTGGTGATTATCGCAGCCGACACCAAAGTCGATCTCAGTCGGTTTGCCGGTAAGCGGGTCTACGAAACCAACACCAAAGCAGCAATACACGACGGGGTAGGGGTGATTAAAGCTGCTCTTGAACAGGCCAGGATAAAGACAAGTGCTGCAGCACAATCAAATCTGGTCGATCAGGTTGCCGCAGCCAAAGCAGCACGTGCTGCCAGCATAGCTGGCCCTTACAAACATCTGATGACCGGTGTAAGCTACATGCTGCCATTCGTGGTTGCCGGTGGTTTGTTAATTGCGTTAGCATTCGCGTTTGGCGGCATTTATGTCTATGAAGAGACTAATCGTGGCTCATTGGGCTGGGCACTTTTCCAGATCGGTGCACCATCTGCCTTTGCCCTCATGGTACCGATCCTGGCTGGCTTTATCGCCTTCTCAATTGCAGATCGGCCTGGCCTGGCTCCGGGGATGATCGGCGGTATGCTGGCATCTGCAACGGGTTCTGGTTTTCTGGGTGGTATTCTGGCCGGTTTCATTGCCGGTTACGCCACCTTGTGGCTCAATCAGAATCTCAACCTACCCAAAACATTGGCCGGTCTCAAACCCGTTCTGATCCTCCCTTTGCTCAGTTCGCTCTTTGTTGGTCTCCTGATGATTTACGTTATCGGTCAACCGGTGAGTTCAGCCCTTAATGCGCTAACTGCCTGGCTTAAGAGTATGGAGCAAAGCAGTGCCCTGATCCTTGGTCTGATCCTGGGTGCAATGATGGCCTTCGATATGGGCGGGCCGGTCAATAAAGCTGCTTACACTTTCGCGACCGGCCTGCTGGCATCACAGGTAACCACACCTATGGCTGCGGTAATGGCTGCCGGTATGACTCCACCACTTGGACTGGCACTAGCAACCCTCTTGTTCAAGGATCGTTTCTCCGCCGAAGAGCGTGAGGCGGGAAAAGCTGCGGCCGTACTCGGTATTTCTTTCATCACTGAGGGGGCAATTCCCTTTGCCGCTAAAGACCCCTTCCGCGTTATTCCCTCAATCATGGTTGGTTCGGCAGTTGCGGGTGCACTCTCAATGGTCTTTGGGGCAACGTTAGCCGTTCCACACGGTGGTATCTTCGTTCTTCCTATCCCCAATGCGGTTGGTAATCTGCCGATGTATATCGTTGCCATCCTAGCAGGTACCCTCGTTACAGCCGCAATGCTCTATGTGCTCAAGCGACCGTTAGGTACCCTCGAAACGCCAACTATGGCGACAGCGTCAGGCACAGCCGATTAGCACGACACTAGGTAGCAGGGCACGTTGTTACGTGCCCTAATCCCGGAGGAGCGCAGGGTTGTTTCAAATGCGTCTGCGCCTGCTCTCCTCCTCTACGTCCCCTGCTCACATCTCCATTGCGCGACTTCGATCAACGGTAAACACACACTAAAGGTCGAACCACAACCCGGTTCGCTCTGTACCACAATTTTACCTCCCATTGCCCGACAGAGACGCTGGCTGATCGCCAAACCCAAACCGGTGCCACCGTATCGCCTGGTTGTGCTGTTATCAAGTTGCATGAATGGCTGAAAGAGCCTCTGAAGCTGATCGGTGGCAATACCAATACCGGTATCGCGAACGTCAATCTGGATCATATCCGCCGTTGAACGATAGCAATGGACGTGAATAGTCCCTTGTTCGGTAAACTTGCAGGCATTGCCCACCAGATTCAGCAAAACCTGGCGTAAACGTATTGGATCGGTTACTATCGGTGGTACATCGGGTTCGACTGCCACGGTCAACGTATTTTGCCTCTGCGTAGCCAGACCTTGCAATGTCGAGACCACGTCATTGATCAGTAGCGCGATATTCACCGGCTCAGGGTGAATCTTTACCGCATTCGCCTCTATCCGTGCGTAATCTAGAATATCGTTGATAAGCGTCAGCAGATGTCGTCCAGAGGTAATGATACGGTCGAGATCGGCGGTCAGATCGTTTAATCCGCGACTTCGCAAATCTTCGCGCACAAACTCGCTGTACCCCAAAATTGCCGTCAGTGGCGTGCGTAATTCATGGCTCATTGTAGCCAGAAATGCACTCTTGGCCTGGTTAGCAGCCTCAGCTGCCTCTTTCGCCTCTTGCAACGCCAATGCGGCCTGTTTGAAGAGCGTAATATCCCGTAGCACCAGAATCCGTCCAGTCGGGTTACCATCGCGATCGCGCAGTGTCGTGCAGCGGAGATCATAGGTAGTCGTCCCCAGGGCATGGGTATGATTCACCTCAAACTGCCCTTCGTAGCGATCACGTACCTGATCTACTAACCAGCCCGGTGCTACCTCTACCAACGGACGCCCAAGAACATCTATTGATACAGACAGAATCGATTGCGCCGCTGGATTCAGGTCAATCACCCGATTACTAGTATCAAGCACGATGATGGCATCGGGCATCTGATCCACGATCATCTCGCGTGCGGCCGGCAAGATGTCAAGCACGCGGAAGCGTCGCATCGCAACCGTGAAGACTAGACCACTCAGCGCAAAGGCAACCGGTGTGGTATCGATGGAGGAAATCGGGCTGAAGCCGGTAACAAAGAGGATGCTCGTGACCCACGGCAGCAGTGCCCCGATCAGGAGACTGATCGCCTGCGCCCGATAGAGCGCCTGACTACGGCGGGCCTGGGTGAGCATCAACACGGTACCGACCAGCACCATGCCATACGCACTCAGCACACTTGCATACCACAACGGCCCATTCGGGCCGGTCAGCACCCATAGACCATTTGCAGTAAAGGTCAATTCAACAGTCGGCCACATGAGGCGATGCCAAGGATTTGTCCATGCACCCAACAGGAAACTACCCTGAAGCATAAGCAGACCGATCAGGAGCCTGCGTGATACCAGATGAGCGCGGTTGGTGTAGAACAGGGCAAACAGAAGCCACAAGGCCGGCACGCCAACCACGCTGATATACTGAATACTACTGAGCAAAACCTTGCCGCTAACAGTAGTATGTGATAATTCCAGCGCATTACACAACGACCACCAGACAGTACATGCCATCATACTGAGAAAAACTTGCGCCACCGGCAACTGCCGATATGACCACGCCTGAACCATGGCTACTATAGCCAGCACTGCCGCAGTAAGTGGGAGCAGGATGTAGGGTGTGAAATACCACATAGTGATAACCGGATGACGCTCATGATGATAAACGCTGCGGCATCGTTGCTCTAGCAGAGAGGTTTTCAACGTTTCCAGATGCCTTTTGCCTGAGATTACGGACCGCTGGCCTGTGTTGTACGATGCGAGCCTGACCTGTTTCCTCTTGCTGCGAGAGGGGAACGATAATCTTGCAGCGAGTTCGGAACATGCCCCGACAGTGCACTGAAGGGCATGATCGGCGAACCACCAGGAGTTTGGCCGTAGAACATTGACAGAACGGGAAACGGCGTGTCTCTACACACGCTGCGGTTGGGCCGAGAACCCGCCCCCTTCTCATCGCTCACTCCTCTCCTTTCTCTCCCACTGCCGGGAAGGAAAAACATGTGGAAAAGCTGCGGCTCTAGCTTACCATGAGTTGCCGTTCAAAGTGTAACATGGTATAATAACACCACTGATAAGTGGTGACAATGAAATAGAGATCGATGACTGATCGTGTGCAAGATCAACTGATGGCACTTGGATTAAACCGCTACGAAGCGGCCACCTATCTGGCTTTGCTCGAACACCGCGGTTTCACGCCTGTGCAGGTAGCCGTGCGGGCAGGGGTGCCACGCCAGCGCATTTATGATGTATTAGCTTCACTCTGTGCTCGCGGTCTGGCCATTGAACGCCATAGTGATGGTCAGCGACGTTACGTAGCGGTTGATCCGGCCATTGCCCTGCCGGCACTTATCGAACAGCGGCGTCAACAATTTGAGCATGAGCAGGCCGCCCTGACCGAAGGCTTGCAAACTCTGTTAGCGATGCTTACCCCCACGTTTGCCGCCGGTAATGATCAGATTGACCCACTCGATTATGTTGATGTCTTGCTCGACCGCCGCCTGGTCGTTGAGCGAGCACTGGCCCTAGCGCAGAGTGCAGAACGCGAAATTTGTGTCTGTTTCAAGCTACCACTCCTGGGTGATCGCACGGCCAATCTTGCCGAAGTAGCGGAACCGCTTCGACGTGGCGTTCGCTATCGAGCGCTGTACGAACGGTCGATACTCGACGATGCCGAGCGACGTGAATGGATCAGGCAGTTTGTCGAATGGGGTCAGCAGGCCCGACTGATCGAATCGTTACCGCTCAAAGTCAATCTCTACGACCGCCGCATTGCCCTACTATCGCTGCAAGACCCAACGACCGGTGCACTAAGCTTTACTGCCCTGTGTGTCACTCATCCCAGTTTCGGTCTCTTTCTCCAGGCCGCATTTGAAAAACTCTGGAGCGATGCAGAACCGTTCCAGCCAGGATAGTGCTGCGAGCGTTGCCGGCGCGTGATGCGTCCACGCCTGGCGCGCAATTGGTAACCAAATCAAGATCGGGGTGGACGCATCGCCCTGAGCGTGGAGGTGCCATATGAGCGCTGCCGATCCGCTTGATCTGCTTGGAATTGATTATGTCGAGTTTTACGTAAGCAATGCCCGCCAGGCGGCTCATTTCTACCGCACGACGCTTGGTCTGCGACCGGTTGCGTATGCCGGTCTTGAAACGGGGGTGCGTGATCGAGCCAGCTATGTGTTAGAGCGACGAAACGTGCGTTTTGTGTTAACTGCACCGCTCATCCCCGATCACCCGATTGCTCACCATGTTGCCCACCACGGCGATGGTGTCAAAGACATTGCACTGCGGGTACGCGATGCTGTTACCGCTTACGAAACGGCAATCGCCCGCGGTGGTATTCCGGTGCAACCCCCCACCGAATACGTCGATCAGCACGGTCGGATCATCAAAGCGACGATTGCTACCTATGGTGATACTGTCCATTCGTTTATCGAACGGGAAGACTACCGGGGAGCATTCATGCCCGGCTTCGAGCCGATGACCACCGACCTGCCGGCGCCCGAAACTGGTATTGCTGCCATCGATCATATCGTCGGGAATGTTGAGCTAGGGGCCATGAACCGCTGGGTCAACTACTATCGCGACGTACTCGGTTTCAGCCAGCTCGTACACTTTGATGATCACGACATCAGCACTGAGTATAGTGCGTTGATGTCAAAGGTTATGCAGAACGGCACTGGCCGGATTAAGTTTCCGATCAACGAACCGGCCGAAGGGCGACGCAAGAGCCAGATCGAGGAGTTTCTCGAATACTACGGTGGTCCTGGCGTTCAACATATTGCCCTAGCTACCGGTGATATTTGTGCCACGGTCGATGCGTTACGTGCCGCCGGTATTCCCTTTATCCACGTTCCCGACACTTACTACGATGATCTGGAAGAGCGTGTAGGCAAGATTGATGAAAGCCGCCAGGCACTACAAGAGCGCGGTATTCTGGTTGACCGCGACGAAGAAGGTTATTTGCTGCAAATATTCAGCCAGCCGGTTCAAGATCGTCCGACGCTCTTCATCGAGATTATTCAGCGCAAGGGGAGCCGCGGGTTCGGTAAGGGGAACTTCAAAGCGCTCTTTGAGGCTATCGAACGCGAACAGGCCCGACGTGGAAATTTATAGGGTGCTGCTTAGCCTTTCCTGTCAATGATGTGATGTAAGCAGAGCGGCACCCTCACCTTCCCCCCCCAGCCCCCCTT